>DASQSQ010000122.1:0-2940 GCA_035642315.1 Mycobacterium sp. | reverse complement strand
GCGACACCGGCATCGTCTCCAGGTAGATGATCCCCTTAGGCATACGCCCACTCCTCTCCCCCGCAAGCGGGAGGTGCCCCCACATCGCTCTTTTGCTCTGCATCGTCGTGGCCGGTTGGCATGCTCACCTCTCTATTTCGGTTGGGCTGCAGTTCGATTGACGGAACCTCATGCGCCCGACCATGGCTTCACCTTGAGGAAGCCACCGGCGTCGACGCGCAACTGCTGGCCGGTGACGTAGCGTGCGGCGTCCGAGGCGAGGAACAGCACGGCCTCGCTGATGTCCTCGGGTTCGACATACGGCACCGGCATCGCCTGCACCAGTGGGAAAACGGGTTCGGCATCCTCGCGGGTCGGGTTCTTCAGGTCGGGCCGGAAGGCCCGGTACATCGGCGCGCTGTGCAGCATGTCGGTGTTGACGTTCGTCGGGTGCACTGCGTTCATCCGGATGGAGAATTTGGCCAGCGCCAGCGCGAAATCGTTGACATAGTGCGCGGCAGCTATTTTCGCGAAGGCATACCCCGCTCCTCCGGGACCGCCGTCGATGCCGGTGGTGTTCATCGACGACATGAATGCCGCGTTGGATCCGATCACGATGATCGAGGCGCCGGCCTGCAGGTGCTTGAGGCTGGTGTGCACGAGGTTGATCACGCCGAGCAGATCGACGTCGACCGCGTCCGCGAAGGCCTGCGGCGGCAGGCCCGCGGTCAACGGACAGATGCCCGCGTTGGCGACCACGATGTCGAGATGACCCAACTCGGCGACGCCCCGGTCGATCGCCGCGGACAGCGCGGCACGGTCACGAACGTCGGCGATCTCGGTGAAGGCGCGCTGCCCCTCCTTCTCGACCAGTCGCGCGGTTTCGTCGAGATCCTCCGGGCGGGCCAGTGGGTATTCGTTGGTTTCGATGTCTTCGCACAGGTCGACCGCGATGATGTCTGCGCCCTCGGCGGCGAGCATTCGGGCATGAGAGCGGCCTTGACCGCGCGCGGCCCCGCTGACCACCGCTACCTTGCCCGTCACTCTGCCCATCGTCAGTCCTTTCTCAGCGCACTTAATAGCGGCGAACCACAATGCGGCTCAAGATTTTTCGCGCGACTGCCGGGAAGGGCAAACGGGGCGCTGACCCGGCCATCAGTTGGGACCGGACGAGCGTTCGACTCCATCGCATCTCTTCCACGACGCTGCGTCGTTGCAGTTCAGGCTGACGAATACCTATAGTATCTATACTACCTAAAATAGAAAAGACACCGAAAAGAGAGATCGAATGTCAGCCGTGCTCAGTGGCGTCCGGGTGGTCGAGCTGGCTTCGTGGACGTATGTGCCTGCTGCCGGTGTCGCGCTGGCGGACTGGGGCGCCGAGGTCATCAAGGTGGAAAGCGTCGTCGGTGATCCTGGCCGGGCGCTGGTGATCGGAGGCTTCACCCGGCAAGCGGCACGCGCCGACACCGACTTCATCCTCGAGCTGAGCAACCGCGGAAAGCGCAGCATCGCTTTAGATCTCAAAAGTGAGAAGGGTCGGGAATTCTTCGGGCGACTGCTCGGGGAAGCCGACGTATTCCTCACCAACTGGCTCCCGGCAGCGCTGGAGCGGGCACGTCTGACGGTCGAAGACCTCCGCGCGTTCAACCCGAACATCATCATCGCGCGCGGAACGGGGTTGGGTGTGCGAGGTCCCGACCGCGACCGAGGCGGATTTGACGCCGCCACGTATCTGGCACGTGGCGGAGTCGCTTACACGCTCACACCGTTCGGCACCGAAAATCCCGCTGTGCAGGGCCCGGCGTTCGGCGACCTGCAGGCTGGAATCACCCTGGCCGGCGGCGTCTGCGCGGCATTGTTCCATCGCGAGCGGACCGGGGAGACGACGATCGTGGATTCGTCGCTGCTGGCCCAGGCGATGTGGAGCATCGCGCCGTCGATATCGGTCGCCGACCTCTTCGGTATCGACGGCATCCCGGGAGCGCCGCCGGGGTTGGCGATCAACCCGCTGGTCAACCGCTATAAGACCAAAGATGACCGGTGGATCCAGATGGTGTTTCTGCAGCCGGACAAATTCTGGGCCGGATTCTGTCAGCGGATCGGGTTGGCTGAGCTGGCCTCCGACGAGCGCTTCGTACCGTCGTCGAATCTGATCGCCAACGCCGCCGAAGCAACCGCGCTGGTCGGCGCCAAATTCGCCGAGCACGACCTGGAGTTCTGGCGCAAAGCGCTGGCCGATGAACCCGGGGTGTGGGCGCCGCTGGCCACACCACGCGAAACGCTCAACGACCCGCAAAGCAAACCCAACGGCTACCTGATCACCAATGTCGACGACCAGGGCGTCGAGTACGTAATGGTCGCTGCGCCAGTGCAGTTCGATGAGACGCCACCTGGCCCGGGACGCGCGCCCGAACACGGTCAACACACCGAGGAGATTCTGCTCGAACTCGGCTTCGACTGGGACGACATCGGCAAAGCAAAGGACAGCGGAGCGATCCTGTAGCCTGCCCCTCGAAACGCGATCTTTGGTGAAGGGGAATGTCATGGCTGCGGGCGTCGAGCAGTTGGAGTTTCAGGCCGAGGCGCGACAGCTGCTGGACTTGATGGTCCACTCGGTCTACTCGGACAAGGATTCATTTCTACGGGAGTTGATCTCGAACGCCTCCGATGCCCTGGACAAGCTGCGGATCGAAGCGTTCCGTAATAAAGATCTGGACCCAGATGGCACTGTCACGACCGATCTGCACATCGAGATCGAGGCGGACAAGGACGCCCGCACCCTGACCATTCGCGACAATGGCATTGGCATGACGCGAGCCGAAGTCGTCGACTTGATCGGCACCCTGGCCAAGTCGGGCACCGCCGAACTACGTCAACAGTTACGCGAAGCCAAGAACGCGGCGGTTTCCGAGGAACTGATCGGTCAGTTCGGTATCGGCTTCTATTCCACCTTCATGG
>DASQSQ010000121.1:0-8053 GCA_035642315.1 Mycobacterium sp. | reverse complement strand
CGCCATTGGTGATCCGATCGCCGCCGACCTCGCGCTGGTTCCATTCGCGTTCGGGTATGGCGCCGCCGCGCCCGTCCTGGAGGCAGCCGCGGGAACGCTCATCAACCTCGTCGACCTGATCCCCGGGCTCTAGAGCTCAGGCGGGGTGGGCCGCGAAGAACTGCCAGATGGTCTGAGTGGCGTTCAGCGCGTGCGTTGCCGTGCCGAATCGCTCGAGGAACGTGGTGCCGCCGGGCCACTGGTGCCGGCCGCCGTCGATGGTCACCAACACGACGCTGCGACGGTCGGCGCACGCGGCGGTCGATGTGGTGACCGGGCCATTCACGGTGACATCGGGTGGGCCGCACTGGTTGACCTTGCGCCAGAACGCGTTGACGTCAGCTACCGGTGGGCCGTTCACGGTGCTGGCACCCTGGCCGCCGTTGTAGGGGACCAGTCGGTCGTCGGTGCCGTGGATGTGGATCACCGACGTCGGGTGCGGGGCGGGGCAGGGGTCGAGTTGGGTGGCCGCGTCTGGGCCGATGGCGGCGAAGATGCCGCTGTTGCAGGCCAGCGCGTAGCTCATGATGCCGCCGTTGCTGATCCCGGTCGCGTAGACCCGCGACGTGTCGATCGGCAGGGACGCGTTGATCTCCCCGACCATCGCGGTGATGAAGCCGACGTCGTCGATGTTCTCCTGCTCAGCCGTGCCGCAGCAGCCGTGCGCGTTCCAGGTATGGCCGACGCCGTCGGGGTAGGCGACGACGAACTTCGCTGAATCGGCCAATTGATCCCAGCCATAGGAGTTTTCGGCTTGCTGACCGTCGCCGAACGCCCCGTGCAGCATGACCACCAGCGGTGCCGGCGCCGACAGGCCCGCCGGTATGTGCACGCGGTAGGTACGGTCCAGCCCGCCGAACGCCATGCTGTGCACGGTTGTGCCAACCGGCAGCGGCGTCTCCATGTGATGCCCACGAGAACACCCCGACAAGGCCAGCACCATGCCGAGCAGCGCGATCAGCCGAATGATCACGCCTTTAAGGTACTGGTTAAAAGCGCGTTTGCGACCCGATCCGTCCTGCGACCAGACTAATCCCCATGCAGATCCCGTTCGCCGAGGCGGTGCTGGGCCGACTTAGCCGCCGCGACGCCGGGCTCGAACTCATCGAGGAGATCGAAGGCGAGGCGGTCGAATCCGTCGACGCCGCAGATCTGCTGTCGGCCGAGCCGGCCCTGCTGCTGCAGCGGATGGAAAACCGGCTGATCCGCCATCAGCTCGCCGAGCCGGACGTGTTGAGCGCCGGGGAGCTGCGCAAGCTGCGCTACATCCTCAACTTCGCTCGGCTCGCCGACTTCGAACCGGGCGCCGCGGGTCCGGGCGGAAGCCGCGGGCGCGGCGACGTCTCGGTAGGCGCCGAAATCGCGCCGTGGCGGTCCCGGGTCGCCGACGCGCTCTACGGGCCGCTGCGCGAGGAGCTCGATCCGGTCACGGCGCTGCAAACCGCACGAGACGCGCTGGCGAGTCTGGCCGCCGACCAGGACGACCAACGGCAAGTGCTCATCGAACGGCACGGAAATGACTTCTCCGCAGCCGAATTGGACGCCGAGGTCGGCTACAAGAAGCTCGTCACCGTCCTGGGCGGCGGGGGAGGTGCGGGTTTCGTCTACATCGGCGGCATGGAGCGCCTGCTGGACGCCGGCCAACTGCCCGACTACATGATGGGCGCGTCGATCGGGTCGATCCTGGGCAGCCTGGTGAGCCGCGAGTTGCCGGTGCCGATCGACGAGTACATCGCCTGGGCGAAGACGGTGTCCTACCGCGCCATCCTGGGACCCGAACGGCTGCGCCGCCGGCACGGCCTGGCCGGCATGTTCGCGTTGCGCTTCGACCAATTCGCCCACGCCATGCTCAGCCGCGAAGACGGTGAGCGAATGCGCATGTCGGACTTGGCGATTCCGTTCGACATCGTGGTGGCAGGTGTGCGCAGACAGCCGTATACCGCGCTGCCGTCACGGTTCCGCCGTCCCGCATTAGCGGCGCTGCAGATGCGGTCGGTGCCGTTTCGCCCGATCGGCATCGGCCCGGTGGTGGGTACCCGCATGTGGCAGGTGGCGGCCTTCATCGACCTGCGGGTCGTCAAACCCATCATCATCGGCGACGACGACCCGGCCCGCGACTTCGACGTCGTCGATGCGGCGTCGTTCTCGGCGGCCATTCCCGGTGTGCTGCATTACGAAACGAGCGACCCGCGGATGATCC
This sequence comes from Mycobacterium sp., assembly GCA_035642315.1. Classification (GTDB taxonomy): domain Bacteria; phylum Actinomycetota; class Actinomycetes; order Mycobacteriales; family Mycobacteriaceae; genus Mycobacterium. Next base: position 5,814 of record DASQSQ010000121.1, on the reverse strand, counting down.
CGATTCTCGACGACCTGTTCGAAGAGAAAGACATCGCGGCCCTCGTCGATGGCGGAACGGCCAGCAACGTCCCGATCGAGCTGGCGTGGAAGCGCATCCGTGACGGCAGGCTGGGCACCCGCAATGCGTGCTACCTGGCGTTCGATTGCTTTCACCCGCAATGGGATCCGCGGAACCTGTGGCTGGTGCCGATCACCCAGGCGATCCAGTTGCAGATGGTCCGCAACCTGCCGTATGCCGATCACCTCGTCCGATTCGAGCCGACGCTGTCGCCGGTGAACCTGGCACCGTCCGCCGCGTCCATCGACCGTGCACGTCGATGGGGGCGCGACAGCGTCGACGAAGCGATTCCGGTGACGACGGCATTGTTGGAGCCGACGTGGTGGGTAGGCGATGGACCGCCGGCCGCCAAGCCCAAGAAACCGCCGAAGTCGGTGGCGTCGCCGATGAGCGCGGTGATGGCTGCGATTCAGGTGCCGACGAGTCGCTTCGCCCGGTGGCGGGATCGTTATCTGACGTGAAATCGCTCAGAGGCGGGCAAATCGCGTAGTGGTTCGGTCGCGTTACTGGTGACACCGCAGAGGTATTCGCGCCTCGCATGTATATTGGTTCTGATATAACGTCCGCCCAGAACCGTTCAGAGGCAAAATGGCTGACAGCGTGTTTTACGACCTCGCCGAGACCCCGGAGGAGGCGGCCAACCTCACCGCGCGCGGGCTCCTCATGATTGCGATCGAGCAGCGAATCAAGGAAGAAGGTTGGACGCAGGCCGAAGCTGCCGCGCGTCTTCACGTGACGCAGCCCCGAGTTTCGGACCTCTTGAACGGAAAGATCAGCAAGTTCAGCCTCGACGCGTTGGTCAACATGCTCCCGCCAGTTGGCCTGACGTTCGATGTCCGACCAGCCGAGCGTCGACCCGCGCGGGCGGCAAAGAAAGGAACGCCCGCCCACGCGCATCGTCCGGCCAAGGCCGCTTCGCGTAAGCGCAAAGCGCTGAGCAGGAATTGATCGTCTATGCGAACGGCCATTGCTGTTTCGATCGCCGTGTTGCTGCTTGCGGCGGCGGCCTCGGCCAGGTATGTACTCGGCAGACACCAAATCGCTGCTCCCGCAACCGAATTTGCAACGGTCTCCAAGCTGATGAACGATGCGATCGCGGCAGAGAAGCTGCCGGGTGGTGTGGTGGTGATCGGGCATGGCGGCAAGGTCGTCTTTCACCGGGCGTATGGCTCACGCAAGCTTGCCGGCGAACCAGGGCTAGATGGATCGCCCGCACCTGCCGAGCCGATGACCGAAGACACGATTTTCGACATCGCGTCGTTGACGAAGCCGCTCGCAACGGCGACTGCCGTGATGCAGCTCTACGAACTGGGCAAGGTTGCATTCGACGATCCTGTCCAGAAGTATCTGCCTGACTTCAACGCGGCGAACGACCCTGTGCGTGCACAGGTGACGGTTCGCATGTTGCTCACGCATACTTCAGGCGAACCGATAGACGTCAACATCGGGGATCCGTGGGGACTGGACGCAGCCGATAAGGCAGAAGGCATTCATCGTGCGCTTACCACGCCGCTGCAGTCGGGCCCGGCCGAGGTTTTCCGTTACTCCGACATCAACTACATCCTGCTCGGCGCGCTGCTCGAGAAACTCACCGGCGAAGCAGAAGACGATTACGTTCAGCGGAATGTCTTTGCGCCGCTTGGCATGACAGAGACCCGCTACCTTCCGCCGGCCAAAGCATGCGGTCCACACACGATGCGAGGAGTTGCGATTGCCTGGGCTCCGGCGCCACCAGGGCATGTGCTCGTGGCTTGTCCTGCGGGCACTTGGAGCACCGGCCTTTTGCCGCGTATCGCGCCGACTGCACATGACGACGAAAGCAAGAACGATCCGGGCAAGAATCCCGATTTTGATTTCCTGCTTCGGGGCACCGTGCACGATCCGACGACGCGCCGGATGGGCGGAGTGGCCGGACATGCCGGTGTGTTCTCGACGGCGCACGATGTCAGCGCCTACGCGCAGGCGCTGCTTGACCGACTTGCAGGTCGCCCGAGCAAGTTTCCGCTGAAACAAGCGACTCTGGCGTTGATGACGACTCCTCAGCAGCCCGGGCACACAGCTGGACAGGTCGCAGCAGCGAACAAGGCCGCCCGACAAGCCATCTCAAAGACACCGAACACAACTGACCCGCTGCTTGCGCCAAACTATCCAGCGATCAATGGGCAGTATCTATTCGGATTCAGCTGGGATATCGACACGGAGTTTTCCAAGCCGCGCGGCCTGATCTTTCCCGTCGGTAGCTTTGGCGCCACCGGCTTTACCGGAACGTCGCTGTGGCTGGACCCGGGCTCAGACAGCTACGTCATCCTGCTCGCGAACTCAATTCATCCGCGAGGCAGGCCGCCGATCTCGCAGCTGCGAGGTGACGTCGCCACGGCGGCCGCCCAGGCGTTGCGTCTCTAAACTTTCAACGCCTCGATATCCAGCGTCACGGTAACCTTGCCGCCCAGCACGACGCCGCCGGTTTCCATCGGCATGTCGACATCGATTCCGAAGTCTTTGCGGTTCAGCACGACTGAGGCCGCAAAGCCGGCGACTGGGCCACGGCCCATGCCGGAACTGGTTCCGGTGAAATCCAGCGCGAGACTGATCGGCTTGGTGATTCCCTTCAGAGTCAAGTCGCCCTCCAGCACATAGCGGTCGCCGCCGTCTGGCCACACGCCAGTGGAGGTGAAGGTGGCTGTGGGGTAATGCTCGACGTCGAAGAACACCGCCGATCTCAGATGGGCATCACGTTCGTCGTTGCCGGTGCTGACCGAACCGACGGCGATTTCGGCGGACACCGAGGGCATGCCCTCACTCGAGACGGTGATTTCACCGCTGACGGTGCCCAGCGAACCTCGCACCTTGCTGACCATGAGATGGCGTACCGAGAAGCTGATCGACGAATGAGCCGGGTCGATGGTCCATGTGCCGACCGGCAGTTCGGCGGGTGCGACTCCGTCCCCCTTTCGTGGCATCGGGTGCCGGACGGGCTCCCGGATGGCGTGCAGTCCGGTCAGCGGACCGTCTACCTGCATCAAGCGGCCCATTTGAAGCGGGCCGAGGTCGACGGGCGCGAACCCGAAGCCGTCGACTACAGCACGGAATCGATCCTTCGAGTCTTGATCGTCGCCGGCGTAGAACAGGATCCGATGGCCGGTCTCGGTGACCGGATCGGCAGCAACCTTGGGGCCGTACATGTTGTCGAACGCCTTGATGACGTGAGTCCCGGGGATCAGTGCGGCGACCAATTCGCTGCCTCCGATCTCGAGTTTGTCCACGACTGAATCGGGCGGCGGCGCTGCCCACTGATTCGTGGCATCGATGAGTATTCGTCCCTCGCGGTGGGGAAGATTGCTCACAGCCTCGCGAACCCGGTCCCAATTAACCGCTAGCACAACGAAATCTGCGGCACCGGCCTCGGCCACCGTGCCCGCCGAGGCTTGTGGGCCGAAGGCGGCCACGACCTCAGCAAGGGTCTCGGGTCCGCGGCTATTGCTGAAAACGACGTCGTGGCCGGCGTTGATCGCGTGGCCGGCGATGGCGCGGGACAGTGTGCCCGCACCGATCATTCCGAACTTCATGCGTGCGCTCCTCTCAATAGTTGACGCTTCAACCAATGCTAGCCCACGAAAGTTGAAGCGTCAACCAATACGGATTAGGCTGGGATTGTGAAGTGGCTCGATGACAACCAACAACAAGCGTGGCGACACGTCGTGGGGCTGCTCATGATGTTGCCCGCCGCGATTGACAGCGATCTGCAACGAAACGCCGGACTGTCGTTATACGAATACCTGGTCTTGGCGAATCTGTCCGAGACACCCGACGGGATGCTGCAGATGAGCGATCTTGCCCACCGGGCGAACTCATCGCTATCCAGGCTGTCGCACCTGATTTCCCGATTGGAGAAGCGGGGATGGGTCAGCAAGCGGCCCTGCGAGAACGACCGAAGAGCAAGCAGGGTCGTACTCACCGCTGCGGGTAAAAAGAAGATCCGTGCCGCGGCTGCCGGTCACGCGCAGCTCGTGCAGGACCTGGTCGTTCAGCCATTGAGTCCGGTGCAGCTCAAGCAGCTGGGCGAGGCTGCCGCCGCGGTCGTCCAAGCCATCGACGACCGTGACCCGAAATTATCCGACGGCCAAACCTGACGAGAAATCGCTCAGAGGCGGGCAAAACGCGTAGCGGTCTGGTCACGTTACTGGTGCAACGTGTGTGACGGGAGGGTCCCGTCGTCGCCATGCCCACGCCACTTCCGAAAGCCCCGATGCGCAGCGAACGCGCCGACAATGGCCGTCACACACCACACCGCGATCGCCGCGTATGCCAACGTCGGCGACCGGTTCCCGATCGAGGCGCCCAACGCCGTGTAGACGAACGCCCGCGGCACCGAACCGATGAACGCGCCAACAGCCATCTGCCACAACGGAACTCCGAACGCACCGAACGCATACGAGGCCAGCGCATCCGACACGCCGGGAACGAAGCGCTGACCGACCACCGCCCACAGTCCCCATCGCTCGATCAGCGCATCGATGCGATCAGCGCGTGCAGAGCCCAGCAGTTCCCGCGCGCTGCCCCGGCCGGCGCGACGACCCACCAGGCTCGCGACGCACGCCGTGCCCACCGTCGCACCCAGCGTCACGAACACGCCCAGCAGCGGACCGAACAGCAGCCCGCTACTAGCGGCCAGGATCGGGCCCGGCACGAAGATCGCGCCGAGGACGGCCGACAGCACGATGTAGGTCAGCGGCGCCGCCGGTCCCGTCGCCTTGACCGTGCGCCGCACGTCCTCGATGTCGACAACGTGCTTGACCGCCAGCAGATAGAACAGCACGACCAAGAACGCGGCGAACACGGCGAGCCGCACAATGTGCTTTCGTCGCGACGTCGGCGCGGAACTATCGACCATGGTGACCGTGATTCTTCCGTATGCCCGGTTCACGTAGGGTCACATGGCGTGAGAACCGACGACGACAGCTGGGACATCACCGAGAGCGTCGGCGCGACGGCGCTCGGTGTGGCCGCGGCGCGGGCGGCCGACACCGAGAGCGACGATCCGCTGATCAGCGATCCGTTCGCGCGGATTTTCCTCGACACCGCCGGCGAGGGCGAGTGGGACTGGTACGGCGCCCCGGAGTTGCCCGCCGAGGTCGTCGAAGCCGTACCCGCGCTGCCGGTGCGGATGAAGTCGATGGTCAGCTTCTTCGCTTCGCGGACCAAGTTTTTCGACACGTTCTTCCTCGACGCCACCAACGCCGGCATCCGTCAGGTGGTGATCCTGGCGGCCGGCCTGGACGCGCGGTCCTGGCGGTTGCCGTGGCCGGACGGCGTGAGCGTCTTCGAGCTCGACCAGCCCCGGGTGTTGGACTTCAAAGCCTCGACGTTGCACGAGCACGGTGCTGAGCCCGTCTGCAACAGGTTTGCCGTCGCGGTGGATCTGCGTCAGGACTGGCCGAAGGCGTTGCAGGAGGCGGGTTTTGACGCATCGGCGCCGAGCGTGTGGTCGGCTGAGGGGCTGTTGATGTATCTGCCGGCGAGCGCCCAGGAGTTGCTGTTCACTCGCATCGAGGCGCTGACCGCTCCTGGCAGCCGGGTCGGTATCGAAGCGCTGTCACCCAACTTCGCCGATCCCGCGGCCGCCGCGGAACGGCTTGAGCGGCTGGAGCGGGTGCGCGCGATCATGGCCAAGGCGGACCCGCAACGCGCGGTCCCGCGAACCGACGAGCTGTGGTACTTCGACGAACGCGAAGACGTCGGCGATTGGTGGCGTCG
>DASQSQ010000120.1:0-3741 GCA_035642315.1 Mycobacterium sp. | reverse complement strand
TGGCCACTGGGCGAAATCGACAAGCCGTTCGAGATGCGCCGCGACCCACTGGTGTTCGACGCGCGGTCATCGTCCGGCAACCTGCTGATCCATGGTGGGGCAAAGTCCGGGAAGTCGACTGCGCTGCAAACGTTTATCTTGTCGGCGGCAAACCTGCACTCGCCGAGCGAGGTGAGCTTCTACTGCCTGGACTACGGCGGTGGTCAGCTGCGGGCGTTGGAGGACTTGGCGCATGTCGGCAGCGTGGCGTCCGCGCTGGAACCCGAACGCATCCGCCGCACCTTTGGCGAGCTCGAGCAGCTGCTGCGGTCACGGCAGCAGCGGGAGGTTTTCCGGGACAAGCAAGGGCCGGACGACGGATTGGGCCAGGTTTTTCTGGTCATCGACAACCTCTACGCCTTCAGCCGGGACAACACCGACCTGTTCAACACCCGAAACCCGCTGCTGGCCAAGGTGACCGAACTCGTCAACATCGGCCTGGCCTACGGCATCCACGTCGTCGTCACCACCCCCAGCTGGCTGGAAGTGCCGCTGGCGATGCGCGACGGCCTCGGCCTGCGCCTGGAGCTCAAGCTGCACGACGCGCGCGACAGCAACGTCCGGGTGGTCGGTGCACTGACCCGTCCGGCCGAGGCGGTGCCCGCCGACCAACCGGGTCGCGGTCTGACCATGAGCGCCGAGCACTTCCTGTTCGCGGAACCCGAACTGGACCAGATCGCCGCGATCAACGCCCGCCATCCCGGCGTTGCGGCCCCACCAGTTCGGTTGCTGCCGACCAACCTCGCGCCCGCCGACCTCGGTCCGGTGTATCGGGGTGCTGACCGGATCGTCATCGGGGAACGCGAAGAAGACTTGGCCGCAGTCGAACTCGACTTCGCCGAGAATCCGCTGCTGATGGTTCTGGGCGATACCAAGTCCGGTAAGACCATGCTGCTGCGGCACATCATCCGCACCATCCGGGACAACTCCACGCCCGACCGTGTCGCGTTCACGGTGCTGGATCGCCGGCTGCATCTCGTCGATGAGCCGCTGTTCCCCGACAACGAATACACCGCGAACATCGACCGGGTGATCCCGGCGATCCTCGGCTTGTCGGCGCTCATCGAAAAGCGGCAACCACCGGCGGGGCTGTCCGCGTCCGAGCTGTCCGGCTGGTCATACCAGGGCCACACGCACTATTTGCTCATCGACGACGTCGATCAGATACCGGACGCTCCAGCGATGACCGGTCCGTTCGTCGGACAGCGGCCCTGGACCCCGCTGATCGGATTGCTGTCAGCGGCCAGCGATCTGGGCCTGCGGGTGATCGTCACCGCGCGGGCAACGGGTGCCGCGCACGCGCTGATGACCAGCCCGCTGCTGCGCCGGTTGAACGACCTGCAGGCAACGACGTTGATGCTGTCCGGCAATCCGGCCGACGGCGGCAAGGTCCGCGGCCAGCGCTTCGAGCGGTTGCCTGCCGGTCGGGGAATTCTGTTGGGCGACAGCGACACCCCGACGTATGTGCAGTTGGTCAATCCGCTCGTCGACGCGACTGTGGCCGCTGACGGTCGGTGAAGGTAATCGAAAGGAGTATCTGCCATGACGCTACGAGTTGTTCCGGAGGGCTTGGCCTCGGCCAGCGCTGCCGTTGAGGCGATCACCGCCCGCCTGGCCGCCGCGCATGCGGACGCGGCCCCGTTGATCACGAGCGTGGTTCCCTCGGCGGCCGATCCGGTGTCGCTGCAAACCGCTGCCGGGTTCAGCGCCCAGGGCACCGAACACACCGCGGTGGCGGCCGAAGGCGTGGAAGAGCTGGGCCGTGCCGGGGTCGGTGTCGGTGAGTCCGGCGTGAGTTACGCGGCCGGTGATGCGGCTGCTGCAGCGACCTACCTGGCCCGCGGCTGACGATGACCGCGCCGGTATGGATGGCTTCGCCACCGGAGGTGCATTCGGCACTTCTCAGCGGTGGTCCCGGACCAGGGTCGCTTTTGGCGGCCGCTGGGGCGTGGACCTCGCTGAGTACTGAATATGCCTCGGCTGCAGGCGAACTCACCACACTGTTGGGCGCGGTACAGGCCGGGGCGTGGGAAGGCCCCAGCGCAGAGGCGTATGTCAGCGCGCACACCCCATATCTCGCCTGGCTGACGGAGGCCAGCGCCAACAGTGCCGCGGTGGCGGCTCAGCACGAGATTGCGGCCGCCGCCTACACCAGCGCGTTGGCCGCGATGCCGACGCTCCCGGAACTGGTCGCCAACCACGTCATCCACGGGGTGTTGATCGCGACGAACTTCTTTGGCATGAATACGATTCCGATCGCGCTCAACGAAGCCGACTACGCGCGGATGTGGATCCAGGCAGCGGTGACGATGACGACGTACCAGGCGGTTTCGGGGTCGGCGTTGGCATCGGCGCCCCGCACCACGTCGGCGCCGCCGGTGTTGAAAACCAATAGCGTGACGCCGGCCGCCGCCGACCCGCCGTCATCGGGAAATTTCCTGACCGACATGTTCAACCAGCTGACCCAGCTCATTCAAGACCCGTCCGGGGCGATCTCAGCCATCATGGCCAACCCGAGCGCGTGGTTCCCGCTGCTGTTCTTCATTGGCTACGAGGCGTTTTTCATCCCGTTCGGAAACACCTTCTGGTCGATCTTGCTGAGTTCGCCGGCCTGGCTTGGGCTCATCCTCGGTCTGGCTCTCAACGCGGCGGCGTCTTTGGCCGGGCCGTCGGCCGTACCCGCGCTGGTCGGAGCGGCTGGAATCCCCGCCGGACAGGCTGGCGAGATGCCCGCCGCCGGTTTGGCTTCCAGCGGACTCGGGGCCGCGACGACCCCAGGGTCGATACCGGCGACGGGCACCGTGGCCGCGGCCGCGCCAGCGGGCACACCGGCAGTCGGTTTCGCCTACATGGTGGGCGGCATCGGTCCCGACGGTGGCCCCGGGCCGACGTTGATTGATCGCAAGGGCGCCAAGGCGCCCGGACGCTACATCCCCGCGGCGGCCGCGGTCGGTGCCGTGAGTCGCGCCAAGTCGCGACTCCGGCGGCATCGGCGCGCCGAAATGCGCGACTACGCCAACGAGTACGCAGATGTGGACAGCGATCTCGGCCCCAGCGCTGAGCCCGAGGAGGCTGCTGTGCTTGCGTCGGATCGGGGCGCGGGGTCGTTGGGGTTTGTCGGGACGGTGCACAAGGACACCGCCGCGCAGGCCGCCGGGTTGGCGACGCTGAGCAGCAACGGGTTTGGGGGGGGACCAAGTATGCCGATGGTGCCGGGAACCTGGGGTCCGGAGGCGCCACAGGGGGAGGGGGAGCACAGCTGAGTGTGCTTGTGTCACAACGGTAGTCGATCAGAGAAAGGACGTTAGTCATGAGTATGTTGGATGCTCATATTCCGCAGTTGGTGGCGTCGCAGTCGGCGTTTGCCGCTAAGGCCGGGTTGATGCGCTCGACGATTGGTCAGGCCGAGCAGGAAGCGATGTCGGCGCAGGCGTTTCACGCCGGGGAGTCCGCAGCAGCGTTTCAGGCCGCCCATGCCCGGTTCGTCGCGGCCGCAGCCAAAATCAACAGCTTGCTGGATATCGCTCAGGCCAACATTGGGGATGCCGCGGGTACCTATGTGGCCGCCGATTCCGCCGCGGCCGGCAGCTACCCCGGCTTCTGACGAAAGGACTTGTGATGTCGCAGATTATGTACAACTACCCGGCGATGCTGGCTCACTCCGCCGATATGGCCGGTTATGCGGGCACGTTGCAGGGTCTG
>DASQSQ010000119.1:0-10152 GCA_035642315.1 Mycobacterium sp. | reverse complement strand
ACGCCGAACCGCTCCGCTTGGTTCAGCTTCGCGGTGGCCAACAGAAACAGCATTTCTCGGCTCAGGCCCGGTTCGGGTCGGCGGCGGTGCAGGTTGCGGGCGAAGACGCCCCGATCGATGTGACGGGTGGAGCGCACCGGGGCCGCCACCAAGCCGCCGAAGAATTCCTCGCGGCTGGCCAGGTGGCGATGCAGCAGATCTGCGTCACCGTCACGCTGCACCAAGAATTCGCGGTAGCCCTCGATACCTACAGCAGTCACAGCGTTCATCGTTCCTTACCTTTCTTCGTAGGTGCTCGTGGCCGCTGGCCTTAGGCTTCGAGTCACCCAGGGGCGGCGGGTATGGCTTTCATCGTTCTGCCCTCGATGGCCGAGGAGGATTGGCCGCCCGTCGTCCCGCGACGACTCGACCGCTAATTGAGAGATGCGATGTGATCGCTGTGTAAGGACACGCCGGCGTGGTCGTCTGCTGGGTTGATGGGAACTGGGACGGTAACGGAGGTGGTTGTGGCACAACCTGTTTGGGCTGGTGTGGACGCCGGGAAAGCGGACCACTACGGCGTGGTCATCGACGCTGAGGGCAAGTCTTTGCTGTCGCGTCGCGTCGCTAACGACGAGGCGGCGCTCCTGGAGTTGATCAACACGGTGACGGAGCTGGCTGACGGCGGGGAAATCACGTGGGCGATCGACCTCAACGCCGGCGGGGCCGCGTTGCTGATCACGCTGCTGATCGCGGCGCAGCAGCGGCTGCTCTACATTCCCGGCCGGACCGTTCACCATGCGTCGGGTGGCTACCGCGGTGACGGCAAGACCGACGCCAAAGACGCTGCGGTGATTGCCGATCAGGCCCGGATGCGCCGTGATCTGCAGCCCCTGCGTCCCGGCGACGATATCGCTGTCGAACTGCGCATCCTGACCAGTAGGCGTTCCGATCTGGTGGCTGATCGCACCCGGGCGATCAATCGGCTGCGTGCCCAGCTGTTGGAGTACTTCCCGGCATTGGAACGTGGTTTTGACTACAGCAAGAGCAAGGCCGCGCTGGTCCTGCTGACCGGGTATCAAACCCCCGATGGGCTGCGCCGCGCCGGTGCCGCCCGGGTGGCAGCTTTTTTGCGTAAACGCAAGGCCCGCAACGCCGATGCGGTCGCAGCGGCCGCCCTCGAGGCGGCCAACGCTCAATACACCATCGTGCCCGGACAACAGCTTGCTGCGGGCGTGGTGGCCCGCTTGGCTAAGGAGGTGATGGCCCTCGACACCGAAATCGGCGACACCGACGCGATGATCGAGGACCGATTTCGCTGCCACCGCCACGCCGAGATCATCCTGAGCATGCCCGGCTTCGGGGTCACCCTCGGCGCTGAATTCATCGCTGCCACCGGCGGGGACATGAGCGCATTCCCATCTGTCGACCGCCTCGCCGGCGTCTCTGGTCTGGCCCCGGTACCGCGCGATTCGGGTCGCATCAGCGGAAACCTCAAACGTCCCCGCCGCTACGACCGGCGCCTGCTGCGCGCCTGCTACCTGTCCGCCCTGGTCAGCATCCGCACCGATCCCGCCTCGCGCACCTATTACGACCGCAAACGAGCCGAAGGAAAACGCCACACCCAAGCCGTCTTGGCCCTGGCCCGCCGCCGACTCAACGTGTTGTGGGCCATGCTGCGCGACCACACCACCTATCAACCCACCGCACCGAACGCCGCAGCGGCTTGACAACTTCATTGAGAATCCTCCTTCGAGAGTTGTTCTTTCGACGTTTGCGTATCTTCTGCCGCGCTAGCCCGCTTCGGTTGCGGGCTTTGCAGCGGTGGCCGTGGCCTTGTCGTCGGCGGAGACGTGCACCGCGTGGATACCGGGTTTCGTGGACAGCCGTGCAACCAGGTCATCGAGCCCGGCCTCGTCGACGTTCCAGTGCTGAACCTGATCAGGTTGCTCCTGCAGTTGCGCGATGACCTTGTCGAGTTTGACCGGACCTTTGGTGCGCGCGGGCGTGGTCACCCGGGCCCGGACGCCAGTCGAGCTGACGACGCGGGACGCCGGACTGCCCAGCGCGCCTCCCGTCAAAGCGCCCAGTGTGCTCTGATTGAGCAGGCCCAGCGGGATGCTTGTCGCGGGAGCTGCCGTCGCAGCGAAAGTGGTGTCCGGCAACGCAGTTGAGGCAAGTCTGATCGCGGGCGTCGCGCCGGCCCAGCTAGGTGGCACCGACAACTTGCCCACCGTTTGCGCGCTGCCCAGCGCCGCTGAGGCCGCCCGCGCTCCCAAGCCGGGTGAAATATGGCCCGGTGACGACAGGCCGCCGTTCAGTGATCCCAAACCTATCCCGTGGCTCCACGGCTGATAGATGAAGAAGTTCTTCCACTGCGAAATGCCTAGTCCGGTAGTGCTATTGCCAACGTTTGTCCAGGTGGCCTGGCTGCCCACCCCTGAAATCATCGAGGACAGGTTCGTCCACGTCGTGGTCAGATAGGAACCGCCCGGGACCGAGTTGATCGCGTCGGTGAAGAAGTTGGTGTAGTCGGTGTTGAACTGGCCGACGTCGGTCAGAAATGTGCTGAAGTCGTTCTCGATTTGTTCGATGACCGTTTCGAGATCGGAGGACCCAGACGTCGTACCTGCGGCCGCGACCGCGGCCGACTGGGTCGCTTGCCCGGCGTCGCTGGTCGTCTGCGGCGGCTCGGTGAACGAGCCCAGCCCGCTGGTGGCTGCCGACGATGAGCCGGCATATCCGGTTATTGCGGCGACGTCTTGCGCCCAGAACTGGGCGTACTCGGCCTCGGCGGCCGCGATCGCCGCGTTGTTCTGCCCCAGGATGTTGGTCTGCAACAGCGATAGCAGCTGGGTGCGGTTCGCGGCGACCTCGGCCGGCGGCACGGTGGCCGCCAACGCGGTCTCGTAGGCGCTCGCCGCGGCCCGGGCTTGGCTGGCAGTCTGCTCGGCCTGGCCCGCCGTGGTCGATAGCCACGACACGTACGGCGCGGCTGCGGCCGCCGCAGCCGCCGACGACGGACCTTCCCAGTCGCCACTGGTCAGGCCGGAAATCACCGATTGAAAATTAGCGGCGGTGGACTGCAGCTCGCCGGCCAGACCTTCCCAGGCCGTCGCGGCTGCATGCAATGACTCCGTGCCCGGGCCCGAGTAGATCTTGGCGGAGATGACCTCGGGAGGTTGGACTGCGAAAGCGAAAACCATTGTCAGCCTTCCATATTCCCAGTTATGCGGAGCTCGGCGGGATCACGATGATGGTGGCGGTAGTGGCGATCTCGTCGCCCGCCACAGCGCCGGGCACGCGGTAGGCCTGACCCGCGACCGCGCGGGTGGCTGTCCCTCCGATGGCGCGGCCGGCCAAGCTCGCCAGCGCCGTCTCGCCGAACATCCCGGGCTGAGCGATCGAAGCCATCTCCGGAGCGGCGTCAAGAGCGGTCGCGTCCATCTCCGCCGCAACCGTCCGGACTGCCGGGACGGCGGACGCCCAGTTCTGCGGTACCGACAGGGCGCCGATGGTGCCGGCCCGCCCGGCCGCTGCCGACACCAAGTTTTCGGAAGCATACGAGCCGCTCAGCAGCCCACTGTGCAGGAGCGGCGACAACGCGCCGACGATGGGTTTGGGATTCAGCAACGGGCCGATCCCTTGGATGCCGGTACCCAGGGACGGGATACTGATGCTGACCTGCCACCAGTTCTTGAACAAGCCCGCAACCCCAAGCGGGCTCCACGGTCCGGAGCCAAAGGTGCTGACCGTGCTGGTGAAGGTGGTGATTGCTTTCTCGAGAACCGTGATGCCGTTCGTGACCGAGGTCGGCAGGCCCGTTAGTCCCGCAGCGGGCGGGAAAAGGGACGTGAATTCGCTGTTGAGGGTCGTGAGCTGGGTGCCAAACTGCGTAAGTTCGGTGTTCAGCTCGGTGAGCCACGCTTCAATGCCGGTGGTGGTCGAATCGGCCGCCGAGTTGGCGGCCGCGGCCGACTGGGTGGCCTGCCCGGTGTCGTTGGTGGTCGGCGGCGGCGTGGTGAACGCAGTCAGCTGACTCGCGGCCGTCGCGGCCCCGGCGTAGCCGTACATCGCGACCGCGTCCTGGGCCCAGAACTCGGCGTACGTCGCCTCATTGGCGGCGATCGCCGGGGTGTTCTGACCCAGGAAGTTTGTTGCGACCAGCGCCGCCAACAGGGCCCGGTTGGCGGCGATCACCGCCGGCGGCACGCTGGCAGCGAAGGCTGCCTCATAGGCGCCGGCGGCAGCCTGGGCTTGGGATGCCGTCTGCTCGGCCTGCGCGGCGGTGCTGCTCAGCCACGCGGTATAGGGCGCCGCCGCATGAGCCGCAGCCACCGAAGAGGGCCCCTGCCAGCCTGAGCTGGTCAACTCGGTAATCGTGGATGCGTAAGACGCTGCGGTGGTTTGCAATTCACTCGCTAACCCATCCCAGGCAGATGCTGCCGCCAGCAGCGGCGCCGAGCCCGGCCCGGAGTAGATCCTGCCGGAGTTGATCTCCGGGGGTAACGCTCCGAAATCGAAAACCATCCGTGTCCCTCGTTACGTTCGTGTGGTCCGTGGTGCCGCGCAGAGCGGCAAGAAGCATCGAGAAACTTCCGTCAGCTGCTGGCAATTGGGCGCGAATTGGCTGGCAGCTGGCTGGATTTTTCTGCAGTTCGGACATTAGCCAGATCAGGCGAAACCAGCGCTGGCCCGAGCCGCTCGATACCGCGCCGACGGCGTTCGCGGACGACATTCGCGGCTTGATTCGATTGGCCACGAATTAGGCGGTTACCAGGCAGAATCCCGACGCTGGAGGCGTCCAACGGACCGGACTCCGATAGTTAACGAGCGGTGTCTCCGAATAAAAATCGTGGCATCAAAAACTCGGGCCGTTTGGGCACCCAGCGAGCTGTCGGTTATCCGCGCCACGATTCTTACTCGCAACGGCGCCGTCGATCGGCAGCCGGAGGTTCCGGTTTCGCGGTCGTTTCAGCACGTCACTATGGGTTTCGCTGCCGCCATCCGACCGCCCGCGTGCAGATCCGGTCGTGCGGTCGGAGGGGCCGGGAACGGGCGTGGGCGGGTGCGCGGTCCCGCACGGGTGACCTAAAGTCCTTCTTCACAAGCGACGATCGTTTACTCCGCGTTCATTCGGGGAGTTCGCACTTGAGGAGACATGCCCATGTCATTCGTCACCACGCAGCCCGAAGCGCTGAATTCGGCGGCCACCGCCCTGGGCGGGATCGGCTCGTCGTTCAACGCCCAGAACGCCGCCGTCGCCGCCCCGACAACCGGAGTGGTTCCCGCAGCGGCCGACTAGGTGTCGGCGTTGACCGCCGCGCAGTTCGCCGCGCACGCGCAGCTGTACCAGGCGGTCGCCGCGCAGGCCGCAGCGATCCACGAGCAGTTCGTGAACACGCTCGGCACCAGCGCCGGCTCGTACGCGGCTACCGAAGCGGCCAACGCCGCCGCCGCGGGCTAACCAGCGAACTATTGTCGGCCGGCCACCGAATTGGTTGCCGGTCGACAGTTGTCTGTGCACTGCGTCTCCGCGCGTGGAAAGGTGTGCCTACGGGCTGAAGATCCAAGAGAGATAGGAAGATGCGTGCCGGGACTCGCACCGGATGAGACGGCCACCCTTGGCGAAGTCGAACGATTGATGCAGGGCGGAAGCGTTGAGTCAGCAGTGGATATCCTCGCGAACGTCGTCGAGCAGGGTGCCTCTGTACAAGCAATCTGTTTGCTCGCGTCCCTATATCTCGAGCTCGGGCAAAACGACAAAGCGCATCGTTACGCCTCGATGGCGGCGCAAAAGGATCCCTCCTCAGGGCCGGCCCGAGACGTCATGGCGAAGGCGAATGTGGCATTGGGGGACTTCGTTGCCGCGCTGACAGACTTCGAAGCCGTTGCCGGCCTCATTCGCGAGCAGCGTCAGACGCCTCCCGAGGAATTTTCGATTCCCGCACATTTCGCCTTGCACAACATTGAGCAACTCGACCACATCCTGGCCCAACATCGCGATGAGCGGGCGTCCGCCCGCCTCTTGGACGAGGAACTGATCGGTGTCCGCCGCGGCCTCACAGACCTCATCGAGCAAGCAGGCGGTGCGGCACCGTGGGCGTCCTTCTACGGGACACACAGCCGCGTCATTGCTGACCCGCCCTACACAAAGGTGTCGGAGGAGAAGCTGCCAAGGTATCTGAACGCGAGTGTCGACTACGGACGGATCAAGGATGCCATCGCGGGCGGCCGCCTACAGGCAGAAGTCATAGATGACTTCCTGACCCCGCAGGCTCTCGATCAAGTCCAGAAGTTCTGCCTGGAATCCACGGTCTGGCGTCACCCTTACCAATTCGGCTATGTCGGGGCCTTTCCGCAAGATGGATTCGCCAGCGTCTCACTTTTCGCTATTGCAGAAGAGCTTTCAGCGGCGCTCGGCGAGGTGTTCGACGATTATCAGTTGGCTCAATGGTGGGCATTCGTCTACGACGCCAAACTGCCGGGAACCGACATCCACGGCGATGACGCCGATTTCTCGCTGAACTTGTGGATCACCCCCGATTCGGCGAATCTCGACCCGGACAGGGGCGGCCTTGTCGTCTGGGACAAGACCGCACCGAGCGACTGGAGCTACGGCGACTACAACTCCGGAGGAGAACGGGTCAAGCAGTTCCTCCGCGATGAAAACGCCGAATCGCAGATCATCCCCTACCGCGCGAACCGGGCAGTTCTGTTCAAGGGACATCTCTTTCATCGGACCGACGACTTCACGTTCGCACCCGGATTCGCCAATCGGCGGCGAAGCGTGACTTTCCTGTTTCGGCGTCGCAAGGGCTAGTTGCGCGCCGTCGACGACGTGGTGGTGTAACCCGAGCCGCTATGTAGCCGTGACAGGGCACTATATTCTCAGCGGTGCCACGCTCTTGACAGGCAGGCGATATGTGACGGCACACGGCGAGTCCGTCGACCCGCGGCCCTTGCGGGTGGTGCGCGACGGCGGTTACCCGGACTGGGAGGCGGTCTACCAGGACAACGCCACCTGGGTATATCGCACGATCTTCGCGCGGGTGGGCAACCGGGCCGACGCCGAAGACCTTACGGCCGAAGTCTTCCTCGCCGCGCTGCGACCGCTGCGATTGACGGCCAGCGTCGCTGAGGTCCGCGCTTACCTACGGACCACCGCGCGAACGGTGCTGGCGGCGCACTGGCGCGAGACGCTGGGACGCGAGATCACCTCGATCGACGACGACATCGAGCAACCGCCGGACAGCGAAGAGTCCATTAGCACGGCCCCCCAGCGGGTGGCCGCGGTTCTCGAACGGTTGCCGGACAACTATCGGCAGATCTTGGAACTGCGTTTCCTGCAAGGCCATTCGATCAAAGAGTCGGCCGCCGAACTCGGGGTCAGCGTCGCCAACGCCAAGGTGCTC
Organism: Mycobacterium sp.; assembly: GCA_035642315.1. GTDB lineage: Bacteria > Actinomycetota > Actinomycetes > Mycobacteriales > Mycobacteriaceae > Mycobacterium. The sequence goes on along the minus strand of DASQSQ010000119.1, from coordinate 2,758 downwards.
CAGCATCGCGCATTGCGACTGGCCGCACAGGTCAACGAGAAGGACGAATCATGAACGCGCGAGGGCTGCGCAGGTATGTCGACGACCTGTTGCGGGGCCGTCGCCCCAAACCGTTCCAGCCTGACGACTTCGAAGCCGCGCAAATCCGGACGGCCATCGACCTGCAGGCGGCGCGGCTGGGCAGTGATGCTCCGCGCGAGGAATTCCTCACCGATCTGCGCCGGCGTCTTGCCGCCCAAGCCGATGGCGCCATACAACCGGCGGGCAAAACCGGGGCGATCCGTCGACACGTCATCGTCGGCACGTCGGCAGCCGCGGCCGCCGCGGTGGCGGCGGTGTCGATCGATCGAGCGGTGATCGATACCGGGCAGGTCGCCGACGGCGACAACAAGTACAACTCAGGCGAACTCACCCCGAACACCGGGCGCTGGACGCGGGTAGCGGCCAGCGCGGAGGTGCCCGAGGGGGTGATGCGCCCGTTCGATCTCGGCTCGGTGGTCGGATTCGTTCGCCGCGTCGACGGCAAGCCCGAAGCCGTATCGGGGGTCTGCACCCATCAGGGCTGCCGGTTGTGGTTCGACGCGCCCGATGACCGGCTGCGCTGCCCGTGCCATTCCACATCGTTCTCGCCCGCCGGCCAGGTGCTCACCCATCAACTGCCGATCGCGCCGAAGCCGTTGCCCACGTTGATGGTCCGCGAACAAAACGGCGCAATCGAGGTATTCGTTCCGCCGCGTCCCGATGAGCCGGCCTGACGGGCTGTAACCCACCGCCCTATCTGTTGGCGACGCTTCTTTTTCGCTTTCGCGCCGACATGGGAGGTGCCTCACTATGCCCGGACGACATCAGGGCGCGCGTGTTGTGCTGCTGGCAGTGCTGCTGCTGGCCGGATGCTCATCGCCGCCGTCCCAGCCTGCCCCGTCGGTGACGTTCGGATCGGGCGCGACGACGCCGGGCATGCCCGGTATGAGCGGCATGCCGTCGATGCCCCGAGCGTCGGCGGGCGCGTCGGCGTCGGCGACCGGGTCGCCCGCGGCGGTGGCCGGTGACGCGGTCAGCATCGACAACTTCGCCTTCGTTCCCGCGACGTTGACCGTCCGCGCGGGAAGCACGGTCACCTGGACCAACCACGACGAAGAACCTCATACGGTGGCTGCCAGCGACGGGTCGTTTCACTCACCCGGAATGGGCTCGCAGGGTACCTACTCCCACACCTTCCCAACCGCGGGCAAATTCGACTACGTCTGCTCGATCCACCCGTTCATGCACGCCACTGTGGTTGTGACGCAATGACAGACGCTCCGCACACGATGAGCCGCCGCCAACTCATCCGGCACAGCGCATGGTTCGGCGCGGCCGTCGGCCTGGCGGTGGTCGGCGGTGAGGTCATCTCCCACGTCGCCGGCACCGCCGATGCGGCGCGGGTACAGGGTCGGCCAACCCTGCGATTCGCCCAAGTCAGCGACAGCCACATCGGGTTCATGGGTAAGGCCAATTCGAATGTTGCAAGCTCGTTCAGCCAAGCGATCGATCGGATCAACAACCTGGGCTACACACCTGACTTCGTCATCCACACCGGCGACCTCACCCACCTGGCCACCCCCGATCAGTTCGATCAGGTCAAGCAGATGATGACCGGGCTGCGCACGCCGCACGTCTTCACCGTGCCCGGCGAGCACGACTCGGTCGACGATGCGGGCCAGAAGTACCGCAGCGTGTTCGGCGCTGGAACCCGCGGCGATGGCTGGTACAGCTTCGATATCGCCGGCGTGCATGTGATCGCGCTGGTGAACACGCTGAACCTGAAAAAGCTTGGGCACCTTGGTGTCGATCAGCTCGACTTCGTCGCCAAAGACGTTGCGACGTTGCCCAGCGATACGCCGATCATCGTATTCAGCCATATCCCGCTATTCGCAATGTATCCGGATTGGGGCTGGGGCACCGACGACGCCGCCCAGGCGCTGAGCTATCTGCGCCGCTTCTCGTCGGTGACCTGCCTCAACGGCCATGTCCACCAAATCTTCTCCAAGACCGAGGGCAACGTGACGTTCTACAGCGGAACCACCACCGCCTATCCGCTGCCACATCCCGGCGACGGCCCGGCCCCCAAGCCGGTCACCCTGCCGGCCGCACAGTTGCATGACGCGCTGGGTATCCGCGAGGTCAGCTACACCAGGGGCCAAAACGCGCTTGCATTGAAAGAGCGGACACTGCAATGACATTAGCCGGAGTTCTGTCGAGGATCGGCATCGCCGTGGCGGTCGCCGTCAGCGGAGTCAGCCATGCCTATCTCTATATCCATGGCTACCGGCACATCCCGACGATCGGCACCGCCTTTCTTGTGCAGGCCAGCGTCTCGTTCGCTCTCGCGGCGCTGATTCTGGTCGGCGGGCCGGCGTGGCTTCGGTGGGCCGCGGCCATGCTGGCCGGTGGCGCATTGGTCGCGTTCGGGTTGTCGCGCACCGCCGGGCTTTTCGGCTTTTCCGAGCAGGGGTGGCAGCCGTCGCCGCACGCGGCGGTCAGCGCTGTCGCTGAAGTGCTGACGGTCGCGTTGTGGGTGGCTTACCTGATCGACCGTCGTTTCGGCCGACCAGATACCAGGTCTGCATGACGCCCTTTCCCTTGACGTCGACATCGCCGCGTTCCTCGAACACGAAGCGATTGCAGAGTCGCTGGTAAACGGGTTGCGGCACTTGAATACGTCCGACGGCCGAAGTGGACTCCATGCGGGATGCGACGTTCACGGCGTCGCCCCACA
>DASQSQ010000118.1:0-2313 GCA_035642315.1 Mycobacterium sp. | reverse complement strand
TCCGGCACCTCCGGCAGCTCCGGCAGATCCGGCACCTCCGGCAGCTCCGGCAGCTCCGGCAGCTCCGGCAGCTCCGGCACCGCCGGGTACACCTCCAGGACATCATGTGGCTTCGCGTGATCGTTGACCATAAGCAGCCTGGCTACCCCGCCGTGTTCATCCTTTACCTGCTCTTCGGCATCGTCGAGGCCGGCGCAGCAAGGTTGGACCACGAGGAGAGTGAATGACGCAGTGGGATACGACGCCTGTTAACTAGGCACTACCCTCCGAGTACATGTGAGGCCCTGCGACCCTCGTAGACCAGCTGCCTGGTCAATTACTAGTGGGAAAGACTGCCAAAGCTCTAGCCTGTCCGGCCGGCGCATCCCGCATGCGGGCGACCAGCGGCGCCTCATCGCAGAGGTTGGTGATGACCGCAGCGACGTGCGGCGCCGGCTCCAAGCCGAGGAATATGCGACCGTTACACGCTTGCCGTCCGACAGACAACCTTATCGCCCGAACGCGGGGTATGGCTTCTAGCCAATCAGGGCTGGGTCCTGCCCAGGGGACCGGACGCCCAGCAGGGATGCGAGCGGAAAACGAGTAGTTAATTACTCGTGCCAGACAAGCTATTGAGGCCCCATGCTTGCAAACCGTGCCGGAAACGTCGTACGCATCCTGCGGCGATCTGAGCCTGGCGTATCAGGCGTTCGGGGACGGGCCGATCGAGCTCGTCTTCGCCGGGTCGTTCGCCAGCCACATCGAGCTGTACTGGACCGTGCCCGAATTTGTGGCCTTCTTCGAGCGGCTGTCCACGTTCTGTCGCGTCCTTCTGTTCGACAAGGCCGGGGCGGGGCTGTCGGACCCGGTGCCGAAAGTTCGCACGCTGGATGATCGGGCGGCCGAGATCGAGGCTGTCATGGACGCCGTCGGCTTCGAAAGAGCGGTGCTTTTCGGGGGTAGCGAGGGCGGCCCGGCCGCCTTGGTCTTCGCGGCAACACGACCGGAGCGAACGCGGGCGTTGATTCTTACCGGCACCTTCCCGTACGCCTTCATCGACGGCTGGGATGACTTGGACCGCGATCCGGCCGAGGTGCGAGGGCGCCTCGTGCGCGAGCTGGGTGACGACTACGCGCCCTCTGTGAAGCAGCTCGTCCGCTGGCAGTCTTGGTGCCACACCGCCGTCTCGGCGTGGGGCAGCGGCGAGGCAACCAAAGCTCTGCTGCCGTCGGTGCGGTCGGTACGCCAGCTGGCAATGGTGGAGCGCATGAGCGCCAGCCCGGGGATGGCGCGGGCGACATTCGAAGCGGCGTTTCGGATCGACGTGCGGCCGATCCTGCCGACGATCAGCGCGCCCACCCTGCTCATCCATGCCCGCGACGAAGTCGTTCCGGTGCAGTGCGGCCGGTACCTCGCCGACCACATCCCCGGTGCGCGGTTGCTCGAAATCGAGGGCAGCGACCACGTGCCCTGGCTCGCCGATCCCGACCGGATCTTGACCGAGGTCGAGGAGTTCCTCACCGGCAACCAGGCGGCGCCGTCCCAGTCACGTCGCGCCCTGCGCACCGTGTTATTCACCGACATCGTCGCCTCCACGCAACACGCGGCGGCGACGGGTGATGAGCGGTGGCGTGCGGTGCTGCACCGGTTCGATGAGATCACCGCCGAGCTCACCAATCGATTCGGCGGCACCGTGGTCAAGAGCACCGGCGACGGCCACCTCGCCACGTTCGACGGCCCCACGCAGGCCATCCGCTGCGCCGAGGCGTTGCGCGCTGACGCCGAGACACTGGGCATCCAGATCCGCGTCGGCATCCACACCGGCGAATGCGAACTGCTGAACAACGACATCGGGGGGCTCGCCGTACACATCGCGGCGCGGATCCTCGGCCAGGCCGGCGCCGGCGAAATCCTGGTCTCGCGCACCGTGCGTGACCTCGTCGTCGGCTCGGGCACGGGCTTCGAGGACCGCGGCAGCGTCGAGCTGCGTGGGGTACCCGGCACCTGGCAACTGCTGGCGGTGGATCGCCACGGCCCGAGGGCGGGATCGGCCGAGGCGGAACTGGTGTCAGCTCCCACTCCCGGCCCTCGGACCGCGATGCGCCGCTCGGACCGCGCCGTTGCCGCGATGGCCAGGCGCACACCGTGGATCCTGCGCGGGGTGGCCCGCCTCGCCCCGGGCACCGGCCGCCGCTGAACAGCCGGAGGAGAAACACCCAACGTCCCAGGCCCCGACCCCGCCCGGACCAGCTGGCTGGTGTGGCCGGTTGGGTCCTTAGCCGCACGCATAGTCGAGGGGACAGGGTCCGTCCGCCCGCGCCACACCACCGATCT
>DASQSQ010000117.1:0-19543 GCA_035642315.1 Mycobacterium sp. | reverse complement strand
TGTTCGAGACCGCCATCCACGGGGGCGGGGGGATCAGATCGACCCGCTGAGCGGACTGGTCTACGAATTCGACGAGACCGCGTTCAGCGACGGCAACTTGGGCCTTCCCGACAGCGCCATCGGTGACCTCGCGGTGGGCCTGGACTACGTGGACTGGGCCAACGGCGCGACGGGAATCGGCACGGGTCTGGCGGATGCCGTGCAGATTCCCTACGACATCCTGATCGGTCTTGTGTGGCTCCCGCTTCTCCCGCTCATCCTCGCCGCCGGTTAGTGATTGACCATCGAATCGACGAATCGTCGGCGAAGCTATCGCGCGGTTAGGTGGGACGAAATGAGCGCCATGTTCGCGGGTATCGCGTTCACCGTAGTTTTTTCGATACCGGCGCTAGTTCGTGAGATTCGCTTAGCGCGGCGCTCCGATCGCCCGCCAGCGGTTCAAGGCCCTATGAATCGACCCGCCCCCGGGAGAGCAGGGGCGGGTCGATAACTGTTCAGACGGCGGCCTATGCGCCCCGGTTTCCGTCGAGTTCGTCTGCAGCGGGCTGAGGCTTGGCGGCGCCGGTTGAGGTTGTAGGGGTCTCCCGGCGTCGCCATCCCCAACCCCCTTCGGGTGCGCGGGTGAACGTCGCAAAACTCGAGTAGTCAACTACGCGTGTCAGTTGCGCGTCTTACCGCTGACCATTGAACCGCAACCAGCGGCCCCCGAATTCGACGGACCGTTGAAAATCCAAGACCGGATTATCGAATCGAAGGAGTAGCGATATGTCCGACCCTCCTGGGATGCTTGTGGCTGCGGTCGCAACAGTCGCCGGCATCGAGTTCACCCTGTCCAACGAGACCGACCAAGATATTACTGTGAGCCTGTTCGCGACGCCTGCGACGGCGGAGTGCGTCAACGTGTTTGCGCCCCAACTCAAGGTCGCGCCTACTTCATGGACCGATTCATGGACCGACAGCCCATATAGCCTGCAGTACCTCTATGACGTGCCGCCAGGCGTGTACTCCGCGTTTGTCCAACCGATCACCGGACCTCCCTACAAGGTGGGGACCAACCTTGTCGTTACCGCTGGGAGCAGCGTAGGCGGGGTACCCCGCGCGACCGATCACAACCTTTCGAATATTGCCGCACCCATTCTCTGGTAGCGCCTCGGTGCGGTTACCGGCTGGGAGCACTTAAGGGGCACAGTGGGTATCGCGTTGAATCGGCCCGCCACGAGTGAGGTGTGGCGGGCCGACATTGCCGCCTGGGCACCGTCCCGTATTGAAACTTTGAACCGGATCGCGTGCCAGGAACCTGATGTGGTGTTCGGGCAGAACCAGGCCGCCCCGGCGGAGGACCGGGGCGGCCCCGAACAACTATCAGACGCCGGTTAATCCGATCCGGTTTCCGGATGGCGCGTCATGGGCGCAGCCCGTCCGCAGTGCGTCCGCAGTAGTTTCGACAACAGCTTTCGTTAGCCAACAAACCCAACGCTCGGACCTGCGTCTTTGTCGGGCAGCCAACGCAGCTCAAGGTACCAAACGCCCAGATAACAGAACCCGGCTTACAGGCCAGCTCGCCCGCCCCGCCGCTTTTGCTTGCGCAGTGCCTTGAAGAGTTTCCGCAGGGCCGGCTCAAGTTGCTCGCGGCATTCACGGGCCAAGTCTGAGTCCTGTTGGTGCAGCAGCCCATAAGTGAACGCGTCCTCGCTCGCGGCGTGCGCGGCTTCGGCCTGCTCCATCAGGTGTGCGCGACTGACCACGCAGTCTTGATGATCACCAAGCAGCGACTGAACTTTCTTGGCCCGATTCGACACCTTTTTCTCGCCGGTCGCCGCCGCAGTGTAGCGAAGCCGCTTGGCGCGCTTGCGGATTCGATGTATCGCCTCGTCGAGGTGATCGTCGTCGGCCCGTCGTGCGGCCTTGGCGGCCTTCCGCACCTTCTTGCCGGCGGCGGCGACGGCGGCGGGGCCGGATCCCGGGTCAGGAGTGGTGGTGACCAACCCCTCCAGGGCGTTTAGCAGACGGAAGTATCGCGGTGAGCGCATCGCGGCCAACGAATGTCGTAGCCCGGCCTGATACCGCTGCTCGGCACCGTCGACCAGCCGGTCCTGAATAGGTCCGCGTGCCAACTGCGGTGGCAGCTTGTCGAGAGCGCCGCGGTAGCGCTCGGCGAGCACTTCGGCGTCGCGGGCCTCGCCCAAGACGTTGGCCAGCCCGCGCAGCTCGTCGATTATCGTCGTGTCATCGGAGAGTCCGAACGAATCCGGCGAAGCCTGTAGCAGGCTGCGGATCTTGCGGGTGGTCACACGCATCTGATGTACGGCGTCATCGGCCTCGGCGCGCACCGCGCGGTCCCACACCAGCAGCTTGTCGAGCTGCTCGGCGACCGCCCGATGCAGCTTGTCGGACGTCCCGGCAGCCAGGTCTTTCGGCGTCGTGCCGAGCACCCGCGCCAGCTTGGAGCCGTGTCCGGCGGGCGCTGCGCCGGCGCCGAGCAGCCGATCGCACAGCTTGTCCATTAGCTCGGTGCTCGCGGCGGGCTGAGTAAGTTCGAGCTCCCACTCACGCCACCGCTGCTCGACCTCGGGTCCATCGGCGGTCGCGACCCGCGAGGCGGTGACCTGGTCGTCGCAAAATTCAGCCAGCGCCGTGTCGTCGGCGCCGTAGAGCTGGTCGACATGCCGTGCTGTAGAGATCCGCGCGACCGGGTGCACCGGGTGGTCCCGGACAATTGCCAGTACGACGTCCAGCAGCTCGCCGGGCACGTCTTCGCGACCGTCTTCCTCGCTGCCGTTCGCCAGACCCAGCGGCAGGCGAACCTCGGTACGAGCGTCGGGTCCGGCCGGCAACTTCAGATGCCAACCGGCATCCTCACCGCCGGTGCGACGGCGCAACGTGATTCGGTTGGACGCCAGATCTCGCGCCGGTGTGTCGTAGTACACGGCGTCCAGTTCCTGCGTGGGGAGCCGCTCGACCCGATGAACGTCCGCGATACCGGCGAACGATGGCGAGCTCGTCGACTCGCCGACGTCGAACTTGCGCTCGACCTCTAGATAACGCGACGTGCTCGGGGTGTTGGCAGCCATCGCCTCTAGGATTCCCTCGTCGCGTCGTGGGTATGCGTGAAAACAGCGACGACCTTTAGAAGCTGTGCTCGTCGGCGGGAAAACTCCCGGCGCCGACTTCCTGCGCGTACTGGGTTGCTGCGCGGTGCAATTCGCCTCCAACGTCGCCGAACCGTTTGACGAACCGGGCAGTCTTACCGCTGGTGAGCCCGGCCATGTCCTGCCAAACCAGTACCTGGGCGTCACAACTGGGTCCGGCGCCAATGCCGACCGTCGGAATTGTCAGCTTGCCGGTGATCTGGGTGGCCAGCTCGGCCGGCACCATCTCCATCACCACAGAGAATGCGCCCGCCTCGGCAACGGCGATCGCGTCGGCAATGGTCTGTTCGGCGGCGTCACCACGGCCCTGCACCCGGAAACCGCCGAGAGTGTTGACGCTTTGCGGGGTGAAGCCGATGTGCGCCATCACCGGGATACCGGCGGCGGTCAGGGTCGCGATCTGCTCAGCGACTCGTTCGCCGCCTTCAAGCTTCACCGCGTGGGCGCCGGCCTCCTTCATGAACCGGGTCGCGGCGCTCAGCGCGGCGGCGGGTCCGGCCTCATAGCTGCCGAACGGCAAATCGGCGACCACCAGAGCGTGCGGTGCACCCCGCACCACGCCGCGAACCAGCGGAATCAGCTCATCGATCGAGATCGGCACCGTGGTGTCGTAGCCGTAGACGACGTTGGCGGCCGAGTCGCCGACCAGCAGCACCGGGATGCCGGCGTCGTCGAAGATTCGGGCGGTCGAGTAGTCGTAGGCCGTCAGCATGGCCCACTTGTGGCCTTCGGCCTTCATCTTCTGCAGATGGTGGACGCGGACCTTGGTCCGCGGCTGGTCGGGCGGAGCCCCATAAACAGTCTGCTCAGACATCATTGTCCCTAGTTATGGTCGGGTCGATCCTCGTGGCCCTAATAGGGTCCCCGGGTTCGTCTGACCTTGTCAGTCTGCCACCTGCCGCCGCTGAAGTGCACACCGCTGTTCAGTGGACTTCCTCACACCGGTACCCATCGCGACCATTCCCGCTCGACCGTGAGACCCCGGACATACCATCGGGCGCATGCAGCGGCTCAGCGGTCTCGACGCCAGTTTTCTCTATTTGGAGACCCACTCGCAGCCACTACACGTCTGTTCGATTCTCGAGCTCGACACCTCGACGATGCCGGGCGGCTACACCTTCGATCGGCTTCGCGACGAGCTGGCGGTCCGAATCAAGGCAATGCCGCAGTTCCGCGAGAAGCTCGCCGACACCCCGCTGAATCTGGATCACCCGGTTTGGGTGGACGACAACATCTTCGACGTGAATCGGCATCTGCACCGCATCGGGCTGCCGCCGCCGGGTGGGCGAATGGAGTTGTCCGAGATCTGCGGCCACATCGCCGCTTTGCCGCTGGACCGCACCCGGCCGTTGTGGGAGATGTGGGTCATCGAGGGCGTCGCGGGCACCGATGCCCAGCAAGGTGGCCGCCTGGCGGTGATGACCAAAGTGCATCACGCCTGCGTCGACGGCGTGACCGGCGCGAATTTGATGTCCCAGCTGTGCAGCACCGAACCCGACGCCCCGCCACCGGAACCGGTGGAGGGCGTTGGTGACGCCAACCAAATCCAGATCGCGGTCAGCGGGCTGGCGAAGTTCGCGTCCCGGCCGCTGCAGTTGGCCAACGTGCTGCCGAATACCGTGTCGTCGGTGCTCAAGACGGTGCTGAGGGCGCGTAGCGGAATGACGATGGCGGCTCCGTTCGCGGCGCCACCGACGACCTTCAATGCCAGCATCACCGCACACCGCAACGTCGCCTACGCGCAGCTCGATCTCGAAGACATCAAGACTGTGAAGAGTCATTTCGACGTCAAGGTCAACGACGTGGTGATGGCGCTGGTGTCCGGCGTGCTGCGGCAGTTTTTGGTTGACCGCAGCGAGCTGCCGGATTCGTCGTTGGTGGCGATGGTGCCGGTATCTGTGCACGGCCGATCCGACCGCCCTGGGCGCAACCAGGTTTCGGGAATGTTCTCGAAGTTGGAAACGCAGATCGCCGATCCGGCGGCGCGGCTCAAGTCCATTGCTGAAGCGAATTCCGCTGCCAAGGAACATAGTTCGGCGATCAGCGCCACACTTCTGCAGGACTGGTCGCAGTTCGCCGCGCCCGCGGTGTTCGGTATGGCGATGCGGGCCTACTCCCGCACCAGTCTGACCAAGAGCCGGCCGGTCCATAATCTGGTGATTTCCAACGTGCCGGGCCCACAGCTCCCGCTGTACATGCTGGGCAACGAGGTCAAAGCGATGTATCCGCTGGGGCCGATCTTCCACGGCTCGGGTCTGAACATCACCGTGATGTCGCTGAACGGCAAGCTGGACGTCGGCCTCATCGCCTGCCCGGAGCTGGTGCCGGACCTGTGGGAGCTGGCCGACGACTTCGCCGTCGGAATGGAAGAACTGCTGCTCGCGACCCATTAGACCGCCCGGCCGCCGTGCGGCAACGTCGACCACCTGTCGGCGCATGGCAGCATGGGTGAACATGAGGACCCCTCGCGCCGCCTTGATCGCGCGCACGGTGCTGATCTGGACCGCGATGGCAGTAGCCGTGACGACGCTGGCCAGCTGCACCCACATCGTCAGTGGTCGTGCGGTGCTGTCTGGGCCAAGAATCGGCGAGCCGGTGGAGTGGGGTCCATGTCGTGTCACTGGGGGCGGCGGTACCTCGGTCATCAAGCTCCCGGGTGGTGCCCAATGCGGCAAACTCGCCGTACCCGTCGATTACAAGCACCCCGACGGCGATGCCACGACATTGGCGCTCATCAAGTTTCCGGCTACCCGTAACAAGGTCGGGTCGCTGGTCATCAACCCGGGCGGACCGGGCGAGTCCGGCGTCGAGGCTGCACTGAGCCTCCTGCAGTCCGTCTCACCGCGGGTGCGAGAACGATTCGACCTGGTCGGGTTTGACCCACGCGGTGTGGCGTCGTCGCGGCCGGCGATCTGGTGTAACTCCGACGCCGACAACGACCGGCTGCGCACCTTGCCGCAGGTCGACTACAGTCCGGCCGGGGTCGCGGCCATCGAAGCCGAGACCAAGGCGTTCGTCGGCCGTTGCGTCGACAAAATGGGCAAGAAGTTCCTCGCGCACGTTGGAACCGTCGACGTCGCCCGCGATCTCGACGCCATCCGCAAAGCGCTGGGCGACCGCAAATTGACCTTCTTGGGCTACTCATATGGAACCCGGATGGGCGCCGCTTACGCCGAGGCCTACCCCCAAAACGTCCGGGCGATGATTCTCGATGGTGCCGTTGACCCGAATACCAGTTCCATCGAGGCAGACCTGCGGCAGGCCAAGGGTTTTCAGGACGCATTCAACGACTTCGCGAAAGACTGCGCCAAGTCTTCCAGTTGTCCGCTGGGCACTGACCCGGCCAAAGCCGTTGACGTGTACCACAGTTTGGTCGACCCGCTCGTCGACAAGAACAACCCGTTGGTCGGCAAACCGGCACACACCACAGATCCACGTGGCCTGAGTTACAGCGACGCGATCGTGGGCACAATCATGGCGCTGTATTCGCCGACTTTCTGGCAACACCTGACCGACGGATTGACCGAGCTGGCCCACCATCAGGGCGACACGCTGCTGGATCTGGCCGACCTGTACATGCGCCGGGACAAGAACGGTCATTACACCGACGCCACCGACGCCCGGGTGGCGATCGACTGCGTCGACGACCTGCCGGTCAAGGATCGAGCCAAGGTCATCGACGAAGACCGCCGCTCGCGCCAGGTTGCACCGTTCATGAGCTACGGGAAATTCACCGGCGACGCCCCGTTGGGCACCTGCGCATTCTGGCCGGTGCCGCCGACCAGTAAACCGCACGCTATCTCCGCGCCTGGCCTGGCGCCGACACTGGTGGTGTCGACCACGCGTGATCCGGCGACGCCGTATAAAGCCGGCGTCGACCTGGCGAACCAGCTACATGGCTCGTTGCTCACCTACGACGGCACCCAGCACACGGTCGTCTTCCAGGGCAACAGCTGCATCGACGACTACGCGACGGCATATCTCGTCAGTGGCACTGTGCCGTCCAAGGGGGCAAAGTGCTAGCTCCGCAGCAGCGGGACTGCAAATGTAAAGACCGCGCAGGAGACAACGAGACCAAGGTGTGACCATTGGGATCACTTCCCGTGGCCGGCGCGTGGGACTATTGGCAGCCATGTGGCGCATGAGACGGTTGTTCTCTGCGCTTCTTTCGTTGGTGCTGCCGATCGTGGCAGCGGTGGCAACGACACCGGTGGCAGGCGCGACGCTGACCTGGGGCAACTGCGGCCGGTTCCTCAGTCACAGCGACAAGGTTCCCAGCGCGCAGTGCACCACTGTTGCCGTCCCCATCGACTACGACAACCCCGGCGCCGGCCAAGCTCAGCTCGCGGTTATCCGAATTCCGGCGACCGGTCCGCGGATCGGCGCGCTGCTGATCAACCCGGGGGGACCCGGGGCGTCGGCGGTCGACGCCGTCGCCGCGATGGGAACCCAACTCGCCGGCTCCGAGATCAGCCGCCGCTTCGATTTGGTGGGATTCGATCCCCGGGGCGTCGGCCACTCCACGCCGGCGCTGCGCTGCCAGACCGATGCGGAGTTCGATGCCTACCGGCGTGATCCGATGGTCGACTACAGCCCGGACGGCGTAGCGCACATCGAACAGGTGTATCGGCAGCTGGCCCAGCGCTGCCTCAACCGGAACGGCTCGGCGTTCTTGGAGAACGTCGGAACCGCTTCTGTCGCACGCGACATGGATGTGGTGCGCCAGGCGCTGGGCGACGACCAAATCAACTACCTCGGCTACAGCTACGGCACGCAATTGGGGACCGCCTACGTCGAGCGGTTCGCCGACCACGTTCGCGCGATGGTGCTGGACGGTGACATCGACCCGAGCGTGGGGCCGATCGAGGAAAACCTCAAGCAGCAGGCCGGGTTTCAGACCGCGTTCAACGATTACGCGACGGATTGCGCTCACTCGTCAGACTGCCCGCTGGGCACCGACCCGGCCCAATGGGTCGACAGCTTCCACCAACTGGTCGACCCACTGGTCAGCAAACCCGCACCGACGTCGGATCCGCGCGGGCTGAGTTACGCGGACGCGGCCACCGGCACCATCAACGCCCTTTACACCCCGCAGTTCTGGAAATACCTGACCAGCGGCCTGCTTGGGCTGCGGCGACACACTGACTCCGGTGACCTGCTGATGCTGGCCGACGAATACTACGGCCGCGACGACAACGGGCACTACGACAACTCGCAGGACGCATTCAACGCGGTCCGCTGCGTCGACGCGCCCTCACCAAAGGATCCCGCGGCCTGGGTGGACGCCGATCGCCAGATGCGTCAACTAGCGCCGTTCTTGTCCTACGGGCAGTTCACCGGGTACGCGCCTCGCGACCTGTGTGCGCTCTGGCCGGTACCCGCTACCTCCGCACCGGCGCCGGCAGCCCCCGTCGCCCCGGGCAAAGTCGTCGTCGTATCCACCACGCACGACCCGGCGACTCCCTATCAAGCCGGGGTCGAGCTGGCCCGCCAGCTCGGCGCCCCGCTGATCACCTACGAGGGCACCCAACACACGGTGGTGTTCAACGGTGACCAATGCGTCGACGGCGCCGTGGATAGTTACCTGATCGACGGATTGGCGCCGGGAAACTTACGCTGTACGGCCCGGTAGTAACACAGATTTAACTGGTTTTGCATATTGTTCCGGGTATGGATCGACAAAAGGAATTTGTGCTCCGCACGCTGGAGGAGAGGGACATCCGTTTCGTCCGGCTGTGGTTCACCGATGTACTCGGCACCCTGAAGTCGGTCGCGATCGCCCCTGCCGAACTCGACGGCGCCTTCGAAGAAGGCATCGGCTTCGACGGATCCTCCATCGAGGGCTTTGCCCGCGTCTCTGAGTCCGACACCGTAGCTCACCCCGACCCGTCCACCTTCCAGGTGCTGCCCTGGACGACCGCGGCCGGCCACCACCACTCGGCACGGATGTTCTGCGACATCACCATGCCCGACGGCTCGCCGTCCTGGGCTGACCCGCGGCACGTGCTGCGTCGTCAGCTGAGCAAAGCCACCGACCTCGGCTTCTCCTGCTACGTGCATCCCGAGATCGAGTTCTTCCTGGTCGAGCCCGGCCCAGAGGACGGGTCGACGCCCGTTCCGGCCGACAATGCCGGCTACTTCGACCAGGCAGTGCACACCGCTTCCAACTTTCGCCGGCATGCGATCGACGCTTTGGAGTTCATGGGGATCTCGGTCGAATTCAGCCACCATGAAGGCGCGCCCGGACAGCAGGAGATCGACTTGCGCTTCGCGGACGCGCTGTCGATGGCTGACAACGTGATGACTTTCCGCTACGTCATCAAAGAGGTCGCGCTGGAAGAGGGGATGCGGGCGACGTTCATGCCCAAGCCATTCGGGCAATACCCCGGCTCGGCCATGCACACCCACATGAGCCTGTTCGAGGGCGAAGTCAACGCGTTCCACAGCCCCGACGACCCGTTGCAACTCTCCGATGTGGCCAAGTCGTTCATTGCCGGGATTCTCGAGCACGCCAGCGAGATCAGTGCGGTCACCAACCAATGGGTCAACTCCTACAAGCGGCTGGTGCTGGGCGGTGAGGCGCCTACCGCCGCGTCGTGGGGAGCGGCCAACCGGTCGGCGTTGGTGCGTATTCCGATGTACAGCCCAAGCAAAACCTCCTCGCGACGGATCGAGGTACGTAGCCCGGACTCGGCCTGCAACCCCTATCTGGCGTTCGCCGTGCTGCTGGCCGCCGGGCTGCGCGGGGTCGAGAAGGGTTACGTGCTGGGCCCGCAAGCAGAGGACAACGTCTGGGACCTCACCCCCGAAGAGCGCCGTGCGATGGGCTACCGCGAGCTACCGTCCAGCCTCGACGAAGCGCTTCGTGCGATGGAAAGCTCTGAGCTCGTCGCAGAAGCGTTGGGGGAGCACGTTTTTGACTTCTTCCTGCGCAACAAGCGTCGGGAGTGGGCAAACTACCGCAGCCATGTCACGCCGTACGAGCTGAAGACTTACATTTCTTTATAGAATTTTGCGCCGGTTGGTCTGTGCAGGTACTTGCGGCGGCCGGCCGAACCGCACAGCCACGTCCCAGGAAATCTGCGCTACCGTCGTGTCGTGGTTCAACCCGTCACGGAGCGGCCGAAGGTGCCCAGCGTTGGCCGGCTCGGGTTAGTAGACGCCCGCGCTAGCGACTATTTGGCGCGGCTGGGCTGGGACACCGAAGCGCATATCGACCTGCTGTGGTCACTGTCGCGCGCACCCGACGCCGACGCCGCCCTGTGCGCGACGATCCGGCTTGCCGAGGCGCTCGGCGACGACTGGGACGAGCTCAATAAGGCGCTGGCTGCCGAACGCGGCCTGCGCGGTCGGCTGTTCGCGGTGCTCGGGTCGTCACTCGCACTGGGGGATCACCTGATCGCCCATCCGCAGGCCTGGCATCTGTTGCAGGGCACTGTGAAGCTGCCGTCCGCCGAGCAGCTGCGGGTCGCCTTTGTCGACTGCGTCGCTGAAAGCTCAAACGAACCGGGGTCGGTGGTATCGCGGTTACGCACCCTCTACCGTGACCGGCTGCTGGTGCTGGCCGCCCTGGATCTGGCCCCGACGGTCGAGAACGAGCCGGTGCTGCCTTTCAGCGCCATCGGTGCCCACCTGGCCGATATGGCGGACGCCGCGTTGGCGGGTGCGCTGGCACTGGCCGAGGCCACCGTGTGCGGTGATGCCACACCGCCACGGCTGGCAGTTATCGCGATGGGCAAATGCGGGGCCCGCGAACTGAACTACGTCAGCGACGTCGACGTGATCTTCGTCGCCGAGCACGCCGACCCGGTAACCGCGCGCGTCGCCGGCGAGATGATGCGGCTGGCGTCAGAGGCCTTCTTCCAGGTGGACGCCGGGCTACGCCCGGAGGGCAAGGCCGGCGAGCTGGTCCGCACCCTCGACTCGCACGTCGCCTACTACCAGCGCTGGGCCAAGACCTGGGAACTTCAGGCCCTGCTGAAAGCGCGGCCCGCCGTCGGCGACGCGGAGCTGGGCAAGCAGTACATCGCCGCGTTGATGCCGATGGTCTGGACCGCTTGTGAGCGTGAAGATTTCGTGCCCGAGGTTCAGGCTATGCGGCGGCGGGTCGAGCAGTTGGTGCCCGCCGATGTGCGGAGTCGCGAGATCAAACTGGGCAGTGGCGGCCTGCGTGACGTCGAGTTCGCGGTGCAGCTGCTGCAACTGGTGCACGGTCGCTGCGACGACTCGCTGCACGTGGCGTCGACGGTGGACGCACTGGCCGCCCTCGGGGGCGGCGGCTACGTCGGCCGGGACGACACGGCCAACCTGACCGCCTCCTACGAGTTCCTTCGGCTGCTGGAACACCGGCTGCAGTTGCAGCGACTCAAGCGCACCCACCTGTTGCCCGCCTTCGACGACGACGAGGCGCTGCGGTGGTTGGCGCGCGCGGCGCATATTCGACCCGACGGGCGCAACGACGCGCTGGGCGTGCTGCGCGACGAGATGAAACGCCACAACCTGCGGGTGTCGCGGCTGCACGCCAAACTCTTCTACCAACCGCTGCTGGAATCGCTTGCGCCGGAAGGCCTGGAGTTCTCGCACGGCATGACGCCGGCTGCCGCCGAACGCCAGCTGGCCGCGCTTGGCTACGACGCTCCGCAGAGCGCGCTGACGCACTTGTCCGCGCTGATCAACCAGAGCGGCCGTCGCGGGCGGGTGCAGTCGGTGCTGCTGCCCAGGCTGCTGCACTGGCTGTCGGACACCCCCGACCCGGACAGCGGGCTGCTGGCTTACCGCCGGATCAGCGAGGCGATGGTCGTGCATCGCTGGTACCTGTCCACGCTGCGGGACAAGCCGGCGGTGGCCAAGCGGCTGATGCATGTGCTCGGCACCTCGGCGTACGTGCCGGACCTGCTGATGCGGGCACCGGAGATCATCCAGCAATACAGCGATGGGCATCAGGGGTCCAAGCTCCTCGACACCGATCCCGAGACGGTGGCCGGTGCGTTGGTGGCCTCGGCGGGTCGACAAACCGATCCGGTGCGGGCCATCGCTGTCGCGCGATCGCTGCGCCGGCGTGAGCTGGCCCGCGTCGCCTCCGCCGATTTGCTCGGCATGCTCGAGGTCACCGAAGTCTGCGCCGCGCTGTCGTCGGTGTGGGTCGCGGTGCTGCAGGCCGCCCTGAACGCGGTGATCCGCGCCAACCTTCCCGATGATGGTGAGGCTCCGGCTGCTATCGCGGTGATCGGCATGGGCCGGCTGGGTGGCCGGGAGCTGGGCTACGGGTCCGACGCGGACGTGCTGTTCGTCTGCGAACCGGCCGCGGGCGTTGAGGATTCGACGGCGGTGCGCTGGGCGGTGTCGGTGGCCGAGCAGGTTCGGGCGTTATTGGGCACCGCGAGCGCCGATCCGCCGCTGGAGATCGACGCCAACCTGCGGCCCGAGGGCCGCAGTGGTCCGCTGGTCCGCACGCTCGCCTCCTATGCCGCCTACTACGAGCAATGGGCCGAGCCCTGGGAAATCCAGGCGTTGCTGCGGGCAGACGCTGTCGCCGGTGACGCCGATCTGGGCCAGCGATTCCTGCTGATGGTCGACAAGACGCGTTACCCCACCGGTGGGGTGTCAGCGAAGGCGGTGCTCGAAATCCGGCGGATGAAAGCCCGGGTGGACTCCGAGCGGTTACCGCGCGGCGCGGACCCCACGACCCACACCAAGCTGGGCCGCGGCGGCCTGGCCGATATCGAGTGGACCGTGCAGCTGCTGCAGCTGCGACATGCCAGCGCGATCGAGGCCCTGCACAACACGTCGACTCTGGAGAGCCTGGACGCCATCGCCGCGGCCGAACTGATTCCCGCCGAGGACGCCAAGCTGCTGCGGCAGGCATGGCTGACGGTGACTCGGGCCCGCAACGCGCTGGTGCTGGTTCGGGGTAAGCCGACCGATCAGCTGCCCGGACCCGGACGTCAACTCAACTCCGTCGCGGTCGCCGCGGGCTGGCCGAAGAACGGCGACGGCGGCGAGTTTTTGGACAACTACCTACGGCTCACCCGCCGTGCAAAAGCTGTCGTGCACAAGGTGTTCGACGAATGAGTCAGCCCCGGTTGCGATCCGCAATGCACCTCGGTGTTAGTAAAGAAGCGTGGAGATACCTTACGAGGTGATGAGCGCCGACGAGCATGATCGGCTCGCTGGGCTATACGGTCCGCTGACCGACGCGGTGCGCGAGCTGATGGACGCCACCATCCGCACCGAGGCCGACCAGGACGCCATCGCCGCCGCACGGGCCGCGATCCAGGCGGCGACCGACGCCTTGCGCAGCAGACAGCGCGATGAAACGCAGATCGTGCGCTACGCGGTGGGTGGTCGCCCCGTCGTGTGGAGCAACGCCGTGATCGGCCTGCGCAACCCGATCGCCCCGCCGCTGACCATTCACCATAGTGAGGATGGCACCCAATGCTGGAGTGACTTCACCCTCAGCGGGGCCTATGAGGGGCCGCCCGGACTGGTGCACGGTGGCGTGTGTGCCCTGGTGCTCGACCACGTACTCGGCGAGGCTGCCAGCGAGGGCCTGACCAAACCGCTGTTCACCGGCACGCTCACCGTGCGATTCGTGCGTGGTACCCCGTTGGGCCGGCTTCGCGCCGAAGCCGTCGTCGAGCGCACCGAAGGAGTGAAATCCTTTGTGTCCGGCCATCTTTCCGATGCCGAGGGAATCACCGTCGAAGCCGAGGGGATTTTCATCAAGCCGGCCTGGGCGCGGGACGCCGGATGAAGTTCTACATCAGCAGCGCATTCCTCAATACCCGGGAGATCATCGAGATCGCCAAGGTTGCTGACGATCTCGGCTACGACGGCATGGGGATCCCCGATCACATCGTCAACCTGGAAACCTTGAGCACCCCGTACCCGTACACCAAGGACGGCCAGCGCCGCTGGCAGCCGTTCACCGAGTGGCCTGACCCGTGGGTCTTGGTTGGCGCGCTTGCCCAGGTCACGACGAGGCTGCGGTTCGTCACCACGGTCTACATTCCGGCGATGCGCAACCCCTACTCGGCGGCAAAAGCCATCGGCACCGCGGCATATCTCGCCGATGGGCGGGTGGAGCTCGGTGTCGGTGTCGGCTGGTGCGCCGACGAGTTCGCGTTGATGGAGCAACGCTTCTCCGACCGCGGTAAACGCACCGACGAGATGCTCGAGCTGATTCGAACGTTGTGGTCACCAGGCTGGGCCGAGTTCGACGGAGAGTTCTATCAGACGCCGAGGCTGGAGATGGAACCGACGCCGCCGCGGATACCGGTCTATGTCGGTGGGCTCAGCGAGACCGCGCTACGCCGTGCGGCCCGTTACGACGGCTGGATCGGCGACTTGATCAACACCGACCGCGCGATCGCCGCCGCAGCCCGGCTGCGTGAGCTTCGGATCGAAAATGGGCTATCCTTCGACGATTTCACCATCCTCACACCGTTGACCGATGCCATCACGGTCGCCGACTACCAGCGTGCCGAGGATGCCGGCATCACCGGCATCATCACCATGCCGTGGATGTTCTACACCGGGCCGGATGCCACGCTGTCCGAGAAGGTGGACGGCATGAAGAAGTTCCGCAAGGACCTCGCGCTCGACGGGTGAGATCCGGCGCGTGGTGGTGAAAGGGCGTGGAATCATTCCGTCGCCCGCCGGTTTGGCATAACGTGTCTGGGGTGGAGTTATACGGAAACCCCGAATTAGTGCCGGTAGAGGCATTGCGCTCAGGCGACCCAGTAACCGATGTCCACGGTGGCGGCCAGCATTACACAGTCCTCGAGTCGAAGGCTTTCGACGAGAGCTGTGTGGTCCTCGAGCTCGAGTCGAAAGCCAACGACCAGCTCCGAGTGATCGAGATGTCGTTCCCGGCCGGCTACTACATGGGCCGGTCGCCTCGGCGCATTCTCTGACGCCCCGGCGTCGGCGGATTTCAGAGGCAGACGTCGGGGCGGTGACACCCGGCGCTCACCCTTGCCTGCACTATGAACGGTATGTCCGAACTCAAGCAGTTTCGCATCGACGTCCCAACCGAAGTTCTCGACGATCTGCAGACCCGACTGGCGCAGACCCGTTGGCCGGAAGCCGAATGTGTCGATGACTGGAGCCAGGGCATTCCGTTGGCCTATACCCGGGATCTGGCTGCCTACTGGGCTGACGGTTACGACTGGCGGTCTCGCGAAGCCGCATTGAACCGATTCGACCAGTTCACCACTGAAATCGACGGTCTCGATATCCATTTCATTCACCAGCGATCGCCTCATAATGATGCTTTGCCGCTGCTGATCACCCACGGCTGGCCCGGATCGATCGCGGAATTTCAGAACGTGATCGCGCCGCTGGCCGATCCACCGTCCGGACGCGCCGAGGACGCATTCCACGTGGTGTGCCCGTCGCTTCCCGGATATGGGTTCTCGGGCAAGCCGTCGCAGACCGGTTGGGGCGTCGGCAAGATCGCCGAGGCCTGGGAGACGCTCATGCTGCGCCTTGGTTATGACCGCTACGGCGCGCAGGGCGGCGACTGGGGCGCGGCCGTCACGACGCAAATCGGCCGCAATGGTGGCCACTGCGTCGCGATCCACCTGAACATGCCGATCGCCCGCCCTGCGGCGGGGTCCGGCGGCGATCTCACCGAGGACGAACAACAGGCGCTGGCGGCATATGCAGAGCACCGCCAATGGGGAACCGGCTACTCCAAGCAGCAATCCACCCGGCCGCAGACGCTCGGTTACGGGCTTGTCGACTCGCCGGTCGGACAACTGGCCTGGATCGTCGAGAAGTTCTGGGCGTGGACGGACTGCGACGGGCACCCGGAAAACGCGGTCAGCCGCGATGAACTGCTCGACAACGTGATGCTGTACTGGGTCACTGGCAGCGGCGCGTCTTCAGCACGTCTGTACTGGGAGAGTTTCAACAGCTTCATCACGGACGGCCGTGTCGAAATGCCCACTGGCATTGCCGCTTTTCCCAAGGAAATCTTGCGCACCCCGCGACGCTGGTGCGAGACCGCCTACAACGTCACGCACTGGACCACGATGCCGCGCGGCGGACACTTTGCCGCCTTCGAACAGCCGGAGTTGTTCGTCGACGATGTGCGAGCGTTCTTCGCGACGGTCCGTTAGGCGCGCCGGCGCGTTAGTCGCCGGCCACCGCGGCGGGCATCCAGTGCGTAGGCGCCCCCGCCGGCGAAGATCAACAGGAAGAAGGCAAAGCAATACAGCACCGCCAGCTCACCGCCGTTTTCGATCGGAAAGAACCCGTGCGGCAGGTGCTGAGTGAAGTAGGCGAACGCCATCTCGCCGCATGCAATGAACGCCGCAGGCCGGGTGAACAGGCCGGCAATGATCAGCACGCTGGTGATCAGTTCGATCCATCCGGCGTAGTAGTACGGCCACTCGCCGATCGCGGCCTTGTGGTGTGCGTCGCCGGGCCAACCGATCAGCTTGTTCAGGCCCTGGCAGAGGAATAGCAGCCCGACTACCACCCGGAAGACCGCCAACCCGATTGGCGAGTACGAGTTCAGCCGTGCTTCCAGATTCTGTGCCATCTGCGCCACTCCTCCTCATCGCAGGCTCTGCATCGTCGCCGGCGCGGCCATGCGCCGACAATACGTGGTTACAGCTGGGCCCAGACTGATTTCGTCTTCATGTACGTTTCGATGCCCTCTTTGCCGAACTCGTGGCCCCAGCCGGACTGCTTGTAGCCGCCGAAGGGCACGTCGTGGTCAAAGACCAACTGGCAGTTGACCTGTACGCTGCCGGCCTGCAGGCGCTTGACGATCCGGTGGGCGCGCCTGACGTTCTCCGTCCAGGCGGTCGCGGCCAGTCCGTACGTGGTGTCGTTGGCCATCGCCACGGCCTCGTCTTCGTCGTCGAACGGCAGGATGCTGACCACCGGCCCGAAAATCTCCTGCTGGTACAGCCGCATACCCCGGTCGACATTTGTGAGAACCGTCGGGTGGACGAAATAGCCTTTGCGGTCCAGCCGGTGTCCGCCGGCCACCACTTCGACGCCGTCGCTTTTGCCTTCGTCGATGAAGCCCATCACGCGGGTGAGTTGCTTCTGACTGATCAGCGGGCCGCTGACGCAGCCCTCTTCGCTGGGGGCGCCGAGCTTGAACGTATTCGCCATCATCGCAATGCCTTCCACGACCCTGTCGTACACGCCGCGTTGCACGAAGATGCGTGACCCGCACACACACCCCTGGCCGGAGTGCACGAAGATGCCCAGCGACGCCATCAGGATGGCCTTGTCCAGGTCGGCGTCATCGAAGATCAGCACCGGCGACTTGCCGCCTAATTCGAGCGTTATCTTCTTCAGGTTGCCCGCGGATGCCCGCACGATTTCCTTGCCCACCTCGGTCGAACCGGTGAAGGCGACCTTCTCGACGTCGGGGTGCGCGGTGATCGCCGCGCCGGCGGTGTGGCCGTAGCCGGTCAAGAGGTTGACGACACCCTCGGGGACGCCGGCCTCGTGAACAAGCTGGTCGAGCAGAACTGCCGAAAGCGGTGTTTCCTCGGCCGGTTTGACGAGCAAGCTGCCGCCCGCGGCCAGCGCCGGCGCGAGCTTGGCGCTCGCATTGAAGATTGGGCCGTTCCACGGGAAGATCAGGCCGACTACGCCGAACGGCTCTTTGAGCGTGTAGGCGTGCATATCGACGAAGGTGTCGGTCGCGATGCCGTCGGTCTTCACGTCGTATGCGGTGCCGTTGAGCTTCGAGCACCAGCCGGCGTAATAGCGGAAGAACTCCGAACACGTGGACATCTGCAACTGCGCCTGCATCAGCGGCATGCCTGTGTTGAGCGAGTCGAGTTCGGCGAATTCCCGGGCGTGCTCGTCGATCAGGTCCCCGATCTTCCAAAGCACCTTGGCTCGCTGGCGCCCCGGCAACTGTGACCAGACGCCGGATTCGAACGAAGCTTTCGCCCGCGCGACGGCGTCGTCGACCGCCTCCGTTCCGCAGTCGGTGAACTCTGTGATCGGTTCCTCGGTCGCGGGATCGATGACTTGGATGACGTCACCTGCGCCGGGGCGCTTGCGCAGGTCCTCCAATACGGTCTGCAGCGTCATCTGATCCCTTCCGTAGCTGACAATGCTGAGCACCTGCTTAGCATTGTCGGCGCTGCGTGGTCAAGATCGGTGACTAGCACACGCCCAGTGCGGGGCTCGCGCTGGCCGCCAGCGGACGCAGATCGCCGACGCTGAGGTGGCGTCGGTATAACCGAAAGTTTGGGCGCGCGAAGGGGTTTGTGACACTCGGCGGCGTACGCATAACCCTCATCGACCCGCACGAGGCGGTGGCGACGCTGGTGAGCTCGGAGCCGCGAACAACGCTGGATCCGCCACGATGACGCTCGGCGCCACATCGCCCTGGCGTGTCGCAACAAACGGCGTGCGGTAGACCGTTCCTTGAGTGCCACATCCGTCGCTGAGAATAGTGCCGATCTGAAGACCTCTGAACGTCCCGTCGGCCTGTGGATCCCATGACCAAAGACGGGTCTCGTCATCGCGGCCCGGCTTGTTGGTCTTTTCGCAATCCATCGGTGCCTGCAGCGTCGTCGTGCCCTGCCAATGACCGTCGGCAAAATGGACGACGCTTGTCGTCCCGGTGTCCTCTTGTTGGTTAGATTCGGCCAACTCAGATCCCGCGGCGGCGCATCCGGCGGGCGTACACACGGAACGAAAAGCCCAATACTCGGATACGGCCGCGCCCAGGCCGGTCACGTTGCCGTTGATCGTCTGATTCTGCAAATCGAAGTCCAGGCGGTAGGTGCCGTCGAGGACGGGACCCGCAACGTGTGGGGCTGGGCTCGACGGGGCGATGGTGACTGTCGCCGGATCGGCAACGGTGACGCCGGTCGGGACGTCGCTGACGCGAGTCGCCACGACGGGAGCGAGGGCCAGCTGTCCCTGAAGGCCGCATTCGTTGGTCAGCGCGGTGCCGGTCTTCGTGCCTCGCAGCGTGCCGTCGGGCTGTGGCTCCATTGACCACGTGAGCATGACCGTATTGGCCCCGGCAACGACTTGATTGTCTGGTCCAAGGCAGCGCGGCTGGTCAAGTTGGCGCTGAACGGGCGCGGATTGCCAGTGCCCGTCGACGAAACGGTAATCGGCTGACTCGGCCGGGTTATGGGCCACCTGCGGGTTTTTGGCGTCGAGCTGAGTTGCGGCGGCGACGCATCCCGTGGATCCGCACGACGAGTGAAAGGCCCACCAACTGGTGGTGTCGGAGGTGTGCACGGCGTAGGGGGCGCCGTTGATCGTCTGCTTCTCGTAGTCGTAGTCGAAGCGGTACGTGCCGTCCAGCATTGCGGGGGGTCGGGGTGGCGGGCTTGGCGCCGGGGCGGCTGCCGTATTGGCCGCCGGGGCGGAGGCGGTATTCTTCGCCGGCT
>DASQSQ010000116.1:0-5886 GCA_035642315.1 Mycobacterium sp. | reverse complement strand
CGCCGGATTCACCGTGCCGCCGTCGCAGGCGAATTTCGTCTGGCTGCCGTTGGGGGTGCGCACTCTGGACTTCGTGGAGCAGGCGGCCGACGCACGCCTCGTGGTCCGCCCGTACGGCACCGACGGTGTCCGGGTGACCATCGGGGCTCCGGAGGAAAACGACGCCCTGCTGCAATTCGCAACGAGCTGGATTTAGAGGAGCAGTTATGTCCGACGGCTTGGCCCGCAAGAAGTTTGAAGAGTTCAAGGAGCGCACCGAGCTGATCACCGACGCGGAACTCGACGACTATTGGGCGACTCTGCAGCCGGCCACCATCGACGGCATGCTCGGCGAGTGGAAAGGCGGCGCGTTCAACACCGGCCACAAGCTGAATGCCGCTCTCGAGGAGGCGCGCTGGTTCGGCAAGACGTTCAACTCGCCGGCCGACGTCAAACCGTTGATTTGTCTAGACGCCGACGGCAACAAGTTCTCCAACGTCGAGCTCGGCAACGGCGAGGCCAGTCTGTGGATGGAGGAGTTTCGCGGCGAGGTAACCGCCACGATGGTGTACGACGGTCAGCCAACCCACGACCACTTCAAACAGATCGACGACAACGCCGTGATCGGACTCATGAACGGCAAGTTCGCCCTGAAGGGCGGCCGCCCCGCCTACTTCTATCTGGAGCGCGTCTAGGCCTTGGCCGCCGCCGGATTGCGGCCGGTGAAAGCGATCAACCGGTCGAGGGCGGACGCATCGTCAGGGACGGTCACCGGATCATCGAAGCCGACCGTCGTGCGCCCTTCCGGCGTGATGACCTTGTGGGCGAGGCCCAGCACGTAATCGGCCAGCGACTCGGCGACGTTGATCGGGTGGGTGGTCGCGGTCGCGTAATCCCAGCCGTGCACCAGAAGTTCGACCGACAGAATGCTGACGGCGAAGGTAGCCGGTATCTCGTTGGTGCCGATGGTCACCGTGTCGTTCAGGCCGCGGCGGTGCCACGCATCCAACGCGGGCCGGGCCGCGCCGACGATCTGCCGCTCCAGGGAATCGTCGCTGTCGCGCTCCGGCAACTCGGCGCCGGCCGCGCCGCCGAGCAGCGTGATCGAGTTCATCAGGTGGTCGGTCAGCTGCATCACGTCGTATTCGGAGCACGGCGTGGATTTGCGCAACTCGTCGCGCGAGATCGGATGCAGCACATGCTGCAGGGCACCCAGCGCGGCTTCCGCGCTGGCCAGCTCATTTGTGGGCGGCGAGTCGGGCCCGGGCCGCAGGTCAGAAGACATGACGTCCACGGTACGGTCTCGACATGGGCCAGCCGTACGAATCCGTCATCGTCGAAACCAAAGACCACGTCGCGCAGGTGACGTTGATCGGTCCGGGCAAGGGCAATGCGATGGGCCCGGCATTCTGGTCGGAACTGCCGGAGCTGTTCAGCGCTCTGGACGCCGATCCTGACGTGCGGGCCATCGTCATCACCGGGTCCGGCCGCAACTTCAGCTACGGCCTGGATCTGCCCGCGATGGGCGGGATGATGGCCCCGGTGCTGGCCGACGGCGCGCTGGCGGGGCCGCGAACCGAGTTCCACTCCGAGGTGCTGCGCATGCAGAACACGATCAGCGCCGTCGCCGACTGCCGCACCCCGACGATCGCGTCGGTGCACGGCTGGTGCGTCGGCGGTGGTGTCGATTTGATCTCCGCGGTGGACATCCGCTACGCGAGCGCCGACGCGAAGTTCTCGGTCCGCGAGGTCAAGCTGGCGATCGTCGCCGACGTGGGCAGCCTGGCCCGGCTGCCGCTGATCCTGTCCG
Source organism: Mycobacterium sp. (assembly GCA_035642315.1). GTDB lineage: Bacteria > Actinomycetota > Actinomycetes > Mycobacteriales > Mycobacteriaceae > Mycobacterium. Next base: position 4,097 of record DASQSQ010000116.1, on the reverse strand, counting down.
ACGGCCACCTGCGCGAGTTGGCGCTGACCGGCAAGGACATCGACGCGGACCGCGCCGAGAAGATCGGCTTGGTCAACGACGTATTCGGCGACGCCGACGCCACCCTGCAGGCCGCGCACGCCACCGCCGCCGAAATCGCCGACAACCCGCCGCTGACCGTTCGCGGCATCAAGGATGTCCTTGACCAGCAACGCATTTCGGCGGTGTCGGCGAGTCTGCGTTATGTCGCCGCGTGGAATGCAGCGTTCTTGCCGTCCAAAGACCTGTCCGAGGGGATCTCGGCGACCTTCGCCAAACGCCCGCCGAAGTTCACCGGGGAATAACACAGGTCGACGGCAACCGAGCCTGACCGTTTGCCCGCCGGGTTCACGGGCAACCCAAACTGTCATGGAGTCAGAACGGCTGCGCCCCGCTTCGTCGTCGTCGTCGCAGGGGAGTTTTTCGGGGTGACGGAACGTATCGGTGCTGCGCTGGCCGTTAAACCCTGCGCCACAGGATGGTCTCGGCGGCGTGAACAGTAACTACATCGTGGTGAGTAATCAGTCGCATCGATCAATTGAGTGGCAACATGGGCTAATTGGGGGTCGGTGAAGGGAGCGGTAAATGACTTGGGCAATGTCATCCGGCGTCCGCAGACACATCAGGAAGATCGCCGTGGCGGGGGTGCTTATCGCTATACCCACGGCCGCAATGAGCGTCCCGGCGTATGCGGCACCCGGTTTCGGCGGCACGCCGAATACGCCGGCTGTGCTCCCGGCGCCGCCGCCAGCGGATCCACCCACCGATACACCCCAGCCGCCACCACCGGCGGGCCAACCGCCGGCCCAACCGCCCGTGCAGCAACAGGAGGCAGAAGACTTCTGGCCTTACGCTGGCACTGGCAGCTTCTGAGTGTCCGAAGGCGTAGGCGCGTCATATCGGGCGTAGGCGTGTCATATTTGGCACTCCGCATTGAGCGTGTAACCAGCCGATGACCGCTCCACGTACCCTCGCGGTTGGGTTTCGACCGACTCCGCTGCGAAAGGGCACGCATGAGCACCCAGGTTGACTTGCAGGGCAGAGTCCTCGTCCCGGCCGACCTCGACGCCGTCACGGCCGTCGGCGACGAGGACCACTCCGATATCAACCCCGCGGCCGTCGAACAGATCTGGCAGGCAGCCCGGCACTGGTATGCGGCGGGGATGCACCCGGCAATCCAGGTGTGCCTGCGGCGCAACGGTTTACCGCCGAGGTCGGTCGGCAATCCGGATTAGCGGCAGAAGGACTCGGCCCGGTGTGCTCGGGTCTTCGTCAGGGCGCGGTGGACACGCTAATCATCGGCGACATCGGCGAGGAGACGGTGGTCGCCGACGACGAGCTCACGACCCTCGCGCCCACCGCGGAGGTGTTGTCCGAGCAAGGTGCTGCGGCGGCTCGAACGCTGCGGGCCGACGAGGCGCTGCCGATGTTCGCGGTATCGGTCGGCGCATCGCTGGTCCGCACCGACGAGCGGATTGCCCCGGCCGACGGTGTCGGTGCGGTGCGGCGGTACGCCCCCACGCTGCACTGACCAGGTGGGCGGTCCGCCTGCCCGACGTCACAGACACTGACGCTGGCAGGGCATGGCGCACTGCGCCGGTGCAGAATGTCGCTGTTGACCTTAGGGCCTTCGTGTCCGTGGACGTCGGAGTTGTCGTTGAATATTCGTGCGCCGTTTCGTAGCTGGCGGATGCCCACGGCCTTGGGTCTGGCCGGGCTTGTGTTGGCCTTGACCTGGCTAGCGATCGGGGTGCACGTCCACGGATGCGTGACGGCGCTCGACGCTCCGACCGCGTCTTGGATCGGAAATGCCGCCCACCGATCCCACCGCCTTGACGAAGCGACGTCGATGACCGCGCGTTTCGCCAACAACGCCACGGTTGCAGCGGCCAGCCTCATCGGCGGAGCACTATTGGCTTGGCGTGCTCGTTCATTGAGGCCGGGAGTAGTGGTGATTGGCGCGGTCGGCGGGGCTGTGCTCGCCAACAACGCGATCAGGGCTGTCGTTGACCGTCCACTGACCGAAGCGGAAATCCACGCAGCACCGCTATTGAGTACCGGGCATCATCCGTTTCCGTCCGGGCATGTGGCCGGGATCGGTGCGCTGCTCGGAATCATCGCTGCGTGCATCGCGGTCGGACGGAGCCGTACTGTGCAGGCCCTGCTGATGATTCTGGTGGTTGCCGGCGTGGTGATCGTTGCCTTCAGCCGGTTGTACCTTGGCCTCCATTGGCTCAGCGATGTCGTTGGGGGAGCGCTCCTGGCCGGGATGGCTGTGATCCTCGGTACCGTCGCCTTGACGACTCGCAGTGACGGTGACGCTTAGCTGACGCTGATCGGTGGTGGGCAAAGCTCCAACAGGGGATGACTCCCCGATTGCCGTTCCACGTACCCTCGCGGGTGGGTTTCGACCGACTCCGCTGCGAAAGGGCACGCATGAGCACCCAGGTTGACTTGCAGGGCAGGGTCCGCGTCCCGGCCGACCTCGACGCCGTCACGGCCGTCGGCGACGAGGACCACTCCGATATCGACCCCGCGGCCGTCGAACGGATCTGGCAGGCAGCCCGGCACTGGTATGCGGCGGGGATGCACCCGGCAATCCAGGTGTGCCTGCGGCGCAACGGCAAGGTCGTGCTCAACCGTGCGATCGGGCACGGCTGGGGCAATGCGCCGACCGACCCGCCGGACGCCGAGAAGATACCGGTCAAGACCGACACACCGTTCTGCGTCTACTCATCCGCCAAGGCGATCACCGCGACCGTCGTGCACATGCTCGTCGAACGCGGCCAGTTCTCCCTCGACGATCGGGTCTGCGAGTACCTACCGACCTACACCAGCCACGGCAAACACCGCACCAGCATCCGGCACGTGATGACACACAGCGCCGGCGTCCCTTTTCCCACCGGCCCTAGAGCGGATCTCAAACGGGCGGACGACCACGAGTACGCGCAAGAACAGCTCAGCAACCTGCGGCCGCTGTACCGCCCGGGGCGGATCCACATCTACCACGCGCTGACCTGGGGCCCGCTGATGCGCGAGATCATTTATGCCGCGACCGGCAAGGACATCCGCGAGACTCTGGCCACCGAAATCCTCGACCCGCTGGGCTTCCGCTGGACCAATTTCGGTGTCGCAGAACAAGATATCCCGTTGGTTGCGCCCAGCCACGCCACCGGGACGCCGCTGCTGCCCGCTCCGATCGCGGCGGCCTTCCGCAAGGCGGTCGGCGGTACGACTCACCAGATCATCCCGATCACCAACACACCGCTGTTTCTCAAAACGGTGATCCCGTCGTCCAACACCGTCTCGAACGCCGATGAGATGTCACGGTTCGCCGAAATATGGTGCCGCGGAGGCGAACTCGACGGTGTCAGGGTGATGAGCCCGGAAACACTGCGTGGCGCGGTGCGGCAATGTCGCCGACTGCGACCGGATGTCGCGACCGGCCTCCTACCGGCCCGCTGGGGCACCGGATTCCAGCTGGGCACCAACAGGTTCGGCCCGTTCGGCCGCAACGCCCCCGCGTCGTTCGGTCACCTGGGGCTGGTCAACGTCGCGATCTGGGCCGACCCAGAGCGCCAGCTGGCCGCCGGTGTGGTGAGCAGCGGCAAACCGGGCAGAGATCCCGAAGTCAAGCGCTACACCGCGCTGATGGACTGCATCGCGGCTGAGATGCCCAGAAACTGATGGCAAAATCCGTTCCCCGGACCTCACCCGGTAGCTGCGGCCGCATTACGCCAGGACGCTGGATATGTGGGCCGCCAACCTCGTCGCCCGGCGCGAAGACGCGATCGCAATCACGTCAGAGGTCAACTACGACCGTTTCCTGCGGTACCTGACCGGATGCGCAGATTTCTTCCGCCGCGGCATCACCGACGTCGGGCAATTCACGCTAACCAAGTAGCCCGATGGCGGTGGCGGAGAATGGCGGTGGCGGAGGTGTCTGGTTTCAGGACATACGCATAGCGTGTCGCAAGACATCGGAATAGGTTGACGGGGCGACGTTCGGCGAGTGTCGAAAGCTCGCCTGGTTATCACCGCTGTCGTTGTTGAAGGCCGCAGCCAATCCGAAGTGGCCC
>DASQSQ010000115.1:0-9349 GCA_035642315.1 Mycobacterium sp. | reverse complement strand
TTGGGGTGAGTGACGGGACTCGAACCCGCGACATTCAGGATCACAACCTGACGCTCTACCAGCTGAACTACACCCACCATTGCCGCAGCCGATCACGCGATCGCCAAACGACGTGCAGCAGCGTCGATACTAGCCGTTCGGGCCATCGGCGGCCGAATCGACTGTCTCCGGCGCGGTCGCTTCACCGCCAAGCTCTTCGGTCACCGCGGCAATGTCGCTGGTGGAAGGCCCCGGCGGCGTCACGAACGCGGTGCGCCGGTAGTACTGGAGCTCGCGTATGGATTCGTGGATATCGGCCAGTGCGCGGTGCGCCAATCCCTTGGCCGGCTGGCCGTAGTAGATGCGCGGGTACCAGCGGCGGCAGAGTTCCTTGACCGAGCTCACATCGACCATCCGGTAGTGCAGAAACGAGTCGAGGTCAGGCATGTCGCGGGCGATGAATCCGCGGTCGGTGGCGATCGAGTTGCCCGCCAGCGGTGCCGTTTTGGCTTGTTTGACGTGCTCCCGGATGTAGTCGAGCACCATCGTCTCCGCCGTCGCCACGTCCACGGTGGACGCACGCACCTCCTCGATGAGGCCCGAGTGGGTGTGCATCTGGGTGACCACGTCGATCATCGACGACAACGCCGCGTCGTCGGCGTGGATGACCACGTCGACGCCATCGCCGAGGACGTTCAGGTCAGCGTCGGTGACTAGGACGGCGATTTCGATCAACTTGTCCGAGCTCAGGTCCAGCCCGGTCATCTCGCAGTCGATCCACACCAGTTCGTCCCGCACAGCGTTCACAGTAGGCAAAGTTAGCCGCCGGACTCGCAGCCACCCCGGCCGGGCGCGGCAGCAAGTAAGGTCGTGCGTGATCGGGACCACGAACAGGGGAGAGGCGGACGTCACGATGAGCTCAGACTCGACAGCGAGTAGCGCATCGGCGGGGACTCCGGCGACTTCGTCGACTCCGGCGCAGCAGATCGCAGCCGGCTACCAGGTCAGCGGCCAGGCGCTGGAGTTGGGCACCGTCGTCGTCGACGGCAAGACGGACCCGGCCGCGCAAATCCGGATCCCGCTATCCACCGTCAATCGCCACGGTTTGGTCGCCGGAGCGACGGGCACCGGCAAGACCAAGACGCTCCAGGTGATCGCCGAGCAGTTATCCGCAGCAGGCGTACCGGTGCTGATGGCCGACGTCAAGGGCGACCTGTCCGGCCTGTCCCGGCCCGGCGAGAGCAACGACAAGATCAGCGAACGCGCGAAGGAAACTGGCGACAGCTGGGAGGCAAGCGCCTTTCCGGTTGACTTTCTGTCGTTGGGCACCAAGGGCATTGGCGTTCCGGTGCGTGCCACCATCGCCAGCTTCGGTCCCATCTTGTTGTCAAAAGTATTGGGGCTCAACGCTACTCAAGAGTCCACGCTGGGCTTGATCTTCCACTGGGCCGACCAGCACGAGCCGAAGCTACCGTTGCTGGACCTGAAGGATCTGCGTGAGGTGATCAGCTACCTCACCAGTGACCAAGGCAAGACCGAGCTGAAGACGCTGGGCGGTGTGTCCCCGCAAACAGCCGGCGTCATTCTGCGCGCCCTGGTCAATCTGGAAGGCGAAGGCGCCGACACGTTTTTCGGCGAGCCCGAACTAAAACCCAAAGACCTCTTGCGTTTTAACGACAAAGGACATGGGGTCATCTCGCTGCTGGAACTCGGCGACCAGGCCGCTCGCCCGGTGCTGTTCTCCACCTTCTTGATGTGGGTGCTGTCCGATCTCTTCAAGTCGCTGCCCGAGATCGGCGACGTCGACAAGCCCAAGCTGGTCTTCTTCTTCGACGAGGCCCACCTGCTGTTCACCGACGCGTCCAAGGCGTTCCTGGAGCAGGTCGAGCAGACCGTCAAGCTGATCCGCTCCAGGGGCGTGGGCGTGTTCTTCTGCACCCAGTTGCCCACCGATGTGCCCAACGAAGTGCTCTCGCAACTGGGGGCGCGCATCCAGCACGCCCTGCGGGCGTTCACGCCCGATGATCAGAAGGCGTTGACCAAAACTGTTCGCACCTATCCGAAAACCGATGTCTACGATCTCGCTTCGGCGTTGACGTCGCTAGGTATCGGTGAGGCTGTCGTCACGGTGTTGTCGGAGCGCGGTGCCCCGACTCCGGTCGCGTGGACGAGGCTGCGTTCGCCCCGGTCGCTGATGGCCGCCATCGGTGACGACGCGATCGCTACCGCGGCGAAGTCCAGCCCGCTGGGCGCCACCTATGGCCAGACGGTTGATTCGAAATCCGCCTACGAAATCCTCAAAGAGATAGAAGCGCAAGCTGCGGCCAATCAGCCGGCGGTGGCAGGTTCGAAAAATGCGCCCGCGGTCGAGAAGAAGCCGGGCTGGTTCAAGCGTTTCGTGAACAGCCGGGGATTCCAGACCTTCCTCAAGGCGCTTGGCACTGAGCTGATCCGCGGCATGTTCGGCGGTAGCGGTCGCCGCAGACGCTAGGGCCGGTAGGTCAGCCGCCCATCTTCTTGTAGAAGCTTCCGACGATCGGCGCGACGATGGCGCGCGGCGCGTACTGACTTGCCACCGACATGGCCTTGGACGTCACGCCGGGTACAACACGCATCTTGTTGCGCGCCAACGCATCTAGTGACTTCTTCGCGGTGTGCTGGGTGGAGATCCACAGGAAGTCAGGTACCAGCTTCTCGACGATCGATGCTTCGGCCGGGTCCGGTAGCTCGGTGCGCACCGGACCGGGAGCCAGTAGCGTGACGTGCACACCAGACTTTCGCAGTTCGCCACGCAACGACTCGCTGAACGTGTTCGCGAACGCCTTGGTCGCCGCATACGTCGCGTTGTAGGGGATCGGTGAATTGCCTGCTGCCGAACCGGAAATCAGGATGCCGCCGGCCTTACGCTCGATCATTCCCGGCAGCACGGCGAGTACGAGGTCGTGCACGGCGATCGCGTTGAGCTGCACCTGCGCCCGTTCCAGCGCTGGGTCGAGTGTGGAGACCGCACCGAAGGTTGCCGTGCCGGCGTTGGCGCACAGGATCGAGATGTTGCGGGTGGCCAACTCGTCGACCAGTTTTTCGCGTTCCGCGGCATCGCCGAGGTCAGCCGGGCGCACTTCGACGGCCACCCCGTATTCGTCGACCAGGCGGCCGGCGAGTGTAGTGAGAACGTCCTCGCGTCGTGCAGTGATGATCAGGCTGTGGCCGCGGGCGGCAAGTTCGGTGGCCAGTGCCTTGCCGATGTTTTGCGAGGCTCCGGTGACAACGGCACGAGCGTCGGGACTGGGGGCGGGTACCGGCATGCGCCAATGGTAGACAGACCAACAATGACCGATTTCATCAGTAACGACTCGCGCAGATCCGAGCGATCTCAAGTACTGGCATGGGCGCTGTGGGACACCGGTTCCGCCGGTGTGAGCTCGATCGTGGTGACGTTCGTGTTCTCGGTCTACCTGACCGGCAGCGTCGGCAAGGGTTTGCCCGGTGGTGCTACGCCGGCGAGTTGGCTGGGTCGCGCGCTGGCGATCGCCGGGTTGTCGATCGCGGTGCTGGCGCCGGTGATCGGCGTGTGGGTCGAGGATCCACGGCGACGCCGCGTCGTGCTGACCGTGCTGACCGGCATGGTGGTGGGCCTGGTGAGCACCATGAGCCTGATCCGCGACCGCCCCGAGTACCTGTGGCCGGGACTGGCGTTGCTCGCCGCCGCCGCGGCGTGTGGCGATCTGGCCAGCGTTCCGTACAACGCGATGCTGCGCCAGCTCTCGACGCCGCAGAACTCCGGTCGGATCTCCGGGCTCGGGCTGGCGGCGGCTTTTGTCGGCAGCGTCGGCTTGTTGCTTGTCGTCTACTTCGGCGCTATCGCCGGCAACGGCGCCACCCGCGGGTTTCTGCGGCTACCGGCCGGTGACGGGATGAACGTGCGGATGGCGATGCTGCTGGCCGCCGGGTGGTTCGTGGTGTTCGCGCTGCCGCTGTTGCTGACCGCGCACCGGTTGCCAATGCCTGGCGAAGGTCTCAGTCCCGCGCGGCGCGTGCTCGGCGGGTACCGCAAGCTCTGGTCGGACCTGGTCGCCGAGTGGCGCCGAGACCATAACCTGGTGTTTTACCTGCTGGCTGCGGCAATTTTTCGGGACGGTCTGGCAGGCGTGTTCACGTTCGGCGGCGTGTTGGGCGTCAACGCGTACGGGATCTCGCCGGCCGATGTGCTGATCTTCGGGGTGGCCGCAAGCGTGGTGGCGGCGCTGGGCGCCGTCGTCGGCGGGTTCTTGGACGACCGGATCGGATCTAAGCCGGTGATCATCGGATCATTGGTCAGCATCATCGCGGCCGGGCTCACCATGATGGTCCTGTCGGGTCCGCGCGCGTTCTGGGTCTGCGGATTGCTGCTGGCGCTGTTCATCGGTCCGGCGCAGGCGTCGGCGCGCACGCTGCTGCTGCGGATGTCGAGCGACGGAAAAGAAGGCGTGGCTTTCGGCCTGTTCACGATGACCGGTCGTGCGGTGTCTTTCGTGGCGCCTTGGCTGTTTTCGGTCTTCGTCGACGTATTTGGCGCGGTCCGCGCGGGCATGGGCGGGCTGTGTTTGGTCATGGGTGTCGGGCTGTTGGGCTTGTTGATGGTGCGCGCCCCGCACCGGGCCCTCACTGCCGATGTGGGTTGAGCCGGGCTCAGCTTGATGTGTTGCACACCGTCAGGCCAACGCCGGTGCGCTCGTTGACCTCGACTCCGTCCACGGTCAGTGAACAGGTGACATCGTGGCCGATGTTGATGATGGTGATATTGGCCTTCGCGTTGCCCGACGCCGGGAGGCTGATTTCCTTGCTCCACGGCAACGGGACGTTGAATTCGGTCTGCATCATCCCGTCGTCGTCCACATAGGTGATGCTGATGGCCCGGCCTTCGCCGGTGACGTTGTAGGCCACGGTCTGCATCGCGCTGGCGTTGCCGGGCTCACTGGTCTCGGTGCTGGTCGGGGCGGACGCGCTGGCGGACGGGGAGGGCGACGCCGGCGTGGATGACGGCGGATTCGATGGACTTGGCACCGCCGGCAGCGCGGGCACTGCGTTCTGCTTCCTTGCCGTGCCATTGGCGAGCACCAGCGCGATGACCAGTGCCGAGACCAGCAGCACCGCCGCGGCTGCGGCGATCCACAACCAGCGCGGCGCTTTCGGCCGCCCAGGTGTGGGTTCTTCTGGCGGCTGGTCCGGCGGAGGCTGACCGTGTAGCCAGTACTGAGGAATCTTGTCGGTCGGGTGGTTTGCGTTCGCGTTGGGTGACGAGCCGGGGTAGAAGGGGGGCGAATAGGACGACTGCCCGCTGTAGGCCGGGTCGACGTACTGCGGGTAAGGCTGACGTATTCGTCGGGTTTCCTCGGTCCACTCTTGAGCTGAACGGGTGTGCTCGGACCGACGTGGATCGTTCATGCCCACCTCATGGCTGCAGGGTACCTGCAGCACGACACCCGGCGCCGGGACATTGGCTGAGTGACCGCGGTCAGCTGCCTTGCGGCGTCACCGTCGCGACGTGCCGACGGTCAAGGCGGCGACCGTCATCGCCCGCATCACCGCCCGCGACCGCCCCGCTCGTACCGCTTTGCCATCGGCGGGCTTGAGGCTGTGGGGAGTCGAGTTGAGCAGCCCGAACACCGCGTGTGCCATCAGCCGGGCGTCGGCCTCGGCGAGGCCGGGCTCGAGTTCGCGCAGCACCCCGACCCAGACCTCCACATACAGGCGCTGCGCCCGGCGCACCTGACGTTCGGCGGCGACCGGCAGATGCGCGAGGTCGCGGTCCTGAATCCGAATGAGATCCGGTTCGCCCAGCGCGAAGTCGAGGTGGAAGTCGATCAACCCGTCGAGCGCCGCGTCGGCGTCGGCCTCGCGCGATCGGACTTCCCGCGCGCCGGCAAGCAAGCGCGTGCTGATGCCCACCAGCAACTCGACCAGCAGCGACTCCTTGTTGGGGAAGTGCCGGTAGATCGCCGGGCCGCTGACCCCCGCCGCGGCGCCGATGTCTTCGAGACGCACGGCCAGGAATCCGCGTTCGGCGAACAGCCGCTCGGCGGCCGACAGCAGTTGCAAGCGCCGGTCCGATTTGCGTCGAGTCCGGCGGTTCGGTGTCTCGGTGTGGCCGTTGCGATCGGCGGGGTCGGCCGAAGCAGAGACTGCCACGGTGGCCTCCCTCGACATCTCGTGCTGGACACTTCGGTTAATCGCCACTAACATATCACGAGTTAGTGATCATTAACCGAAATTGGCGCACTCGATGACCTCTCCGGCGGAAAACCGCGAAGCGCACAGCGCGCTTGTCGCGCAGCTGCGCGAGAAGCTGGCCGCGGCCGCGCTGGGTGGCCCGGAACACGCTCGCACCCGCCACGTCGACCGCGGCAAACTGCTGCCCCGCGACCGCGTCGACGGCCTGCTAGATCCCGGCAGCCCGTTGCTCGAAATTGCGCCGCTGGCCGCCGACGGCATGTACGACGGCGAATGCCCGGGGGCCGGCATCATCACCGGCATCGGCCGGATCTCCGGTCGTGAATGCATGATTGTGGCCAACGACGCAACGGTCAAAGGCGGTACCTACTACCCGATTACGGTCAAAAAGCACCTGCGCGCGCAGGAGATCGCCGGACAGAATCGGCTGCCCTGCATTTACCTTGTCGACTCCGGCGGTGCCTTCCTGCCACGTCAAGACGAGGTGTTCCCAGACCGCGACCACTTCGGACGGATCTTCTACAACCAGGCCAATCTCAGCTCCCAGGGCATCCCGCAGATCGCAGCCGTGCTGGGATCCTGCACCGCAGGCGGCGCGTATGTGCCGGCGATGAGCGATGAGGCGGTGATCGTCCGCAACCAGGGCACCATCTTCCTGGGCGGCCCACCGCTGGTGAAGGCCGCCACCGGAGAAGTGGTCTCCGCGGAGGACCTTGGCGGTGGTGAATTGCACTCCAAGATCTCCGGCGTCACCGATCATCTCGCGCACGACGACCGCGACGCGCTGAACATCATCCGGCGGATCGTCTCCACGCTGGGGCCGCGCGACCCGCGCACCTGGGATGTGCGGCCCACCGTGGATCCGATCGCTGACCAGACCGAGATTTATGACGTGGTGCCGGTCGATCCGCGAATTCCCTACGACGTCCACAACGTCATCACTCGGCTCGTCGACGGTGGCGAATTCGTCGAATTCAAAGCCGAATACGGCAGCACGCTCGTTACGGGATTCGCGCACATCCACGGTCACCCAGTCGGCATCGTCGCCAACAACGGCGTGCTGTTCTCCGAATCCGCGCTCAAGGGCGCACATTTCATCGAGCTGTGTGATAAGCGGTTGGTCCCGTTGTTGTTCTTGCAGAACATCTCCGGGTTCATGGTCGGGCGCGATTACGAGGCCGGTGGCATCGCCAAACACGGCGCCAAGATGGTGACCGCGGTGGCGTGTGCGCGAGTGCCTAAGCTCACCGTCGTGATCGGAGGGTCCTACGGTGCGGGCAATTACTCGATGTGTGGGCGGGCGTATTCGCCGCGCTTCCTGTGGATGTGGCCCAACGCCCGAATCTCGGTCATGGGTGGCGAGCAGGCGGCCTCGGTGCTGGCGACGGTACGCGGGGAAATGACCGCCGAGGAGGAACAAGCCTTCAAAGCTCCCATCCGGGCACAGTACGAACAGCAGGGCAATCCGTACTACTCGACGGCGCGGCTCTGGGACGACGGCGTGATCGATCCCGCTGATACCAGAACGGTTGTCGGTCTTGCACTTTCGGCAGTAGCCAATGCGCCCGTTGAACCGGTCTCCTACGGCGTGTTCAGGATGTAATGCAATGGGCTTCGATACTGTTCTGGTCGCGAACCGGGGTGAGATCGCCGTCCGGGTGATCCGCACGCTGAAGGCGATGGGTATCCGGTCGGTGGCCGTCTACAGCGACGCTGACGCCACCGCCCGCCATGTCGCCGCGGCCGACCTGGCGGTCGCAATCGGCCCGGCGCCCGCGCGCGACAGCTACCTCAACATCCCCGCGGTCGTCGACGCGGCTGTGCGCACCGGGGCCCAGGCCGTACACCCGGGTTACGGATTCCTCTCGGAGAATGCTGATTTCGCGGCCGCGCTGGCGTCGGCGGGGGTGACGTTCATCGGTCCGCCGGTGGGTGCGATTCAAACCATGGGCGACAAGATCGCCGCCAAGGGCACCGTGTCGGAGTTCGGCGTGCCCGTCGTTCCCGGGATCGCGCGGCCTGGACTGACCGACGATGAACTGCTCGCCGCCGCCGACCAGATTGGTTACCCGGTGCTGGTCAAGCCGTCCGCCGGAGGTGGTGGTAAGGGCATGCGGATGGTCGAGCAACCGGCTGACCTGCCCGCCGCGCTGGTCAGCGCCCGCAGGGAATCGGCGGCAGCGTTCGGCGACGACACCCTATTCCTCGAGCGATTCGTGTTGCGCCCCAGGCATATCGAAGTTCAGGTGCTGGCCGACAGCTACGGCAATGTCGTGCATCTCGGAGAACGAGAGTGCAGTCTGCAGCGGCGACACCAGAAGGTTGTCGAAGAGGCGCCCTCGCCGCTGCTGGACGCCGCGACCCGGGCCCGAATCGGTGCCGCGGCCTGCGACACCGCCCGCAGCGTGGATTACACCGGTGCCGGCACGGTGGAGTTCATCGTGTCGGCTGACCGGCCCGACGAGTTCTTCTTCATGGAGATGAACACCCGGCTGCAGGTCGAGCACCCGGTCACCGAGATGGTGACGGGCTGGGATCTGGTCGAGTGGCAAGTCCGGATCGCCGCGGGGGAGAAGCTGACCATCAGTCAGACTGATATCGCCTTGCACGGACACGCGATTGAGGCGCGTGTCTACGCTGAGGATCCCGGGCATGGCTTCCTGCCCACCGGCGGCGACGTGCTCGCGGTGGTGGAACCGGACGCGGCGGGTGTGCGAGTTGACTCTGGCCTGTCCGCGGGAATGGTCGTGGGCAGCGATTACGACCCGATGCTGGCGAAAGTGATCGCGCACGGCGCGGATCGTGCTGCGGCGTTGCGCGCTCTCGATGGGGCGCTGGCGGACACCGCGGTGCTCGGCGTGGTCACCAATGTCGAGTTCGCCCGGTTTCTGCTCGCCGATCCCGACGTCATCGCGGGTCGGCTTGACACCGGGCTGTTGGACCGACGGGCCGGGGATTTCGCCGCGGCGCCGGCCAGCGACGAGCTGTTCATCGCAGCGGCGTCCTTCCATTGGTTGCGGCTCTTCCCCGCGCCGGGCGCTGATCTGTGGGCGGTGCCCTCCGGCTGGCGCGTCGGGGCCAGAGCGCCGGTAAGCATCCGGCTGCGCGCCGCCGAGCGCACCGATCACGTCCATATCACGGGCTCCCCGGGGTCTGCCGA
>DASQSQ010000114.1:0-10144 GCA_035642315.1 Mycobacterium sp. | reverse complement strand
CGGGGATCTACACCCCGGCCACCGACGCGAAGGGCCGGCTGCGCATCGGCGCGGCGGTCGGCATCAACGGTGATGTGGCCGCCAAAGCCCAGGCGTTGACCGAGGCCGGCGTCGACCTGGTTGTCGTTGACACCGCGCACGGCCATCAGGTGAAGGCGCTGGATGCCATCAAGTCGATTTCGTCGCTGGACCTCGGCGTGCCACTGGTCGCAGGCAATGTGGTGTCGGCGGACGGCACCCGCGACCTGATCGGCGCCGGGGCGTCCATCGTCAAAGTCGGTGTAGGCCCGGGCGCGATGTGCACCACCCGGATGATGACCGGTGTCGGCCGTCCCCAGTTCTCCGCCGTGCTCGAATGTGCCTCGGCAGCAAAGCAACTCGGTGCTCATGTGTGGGCCGACGGCGGGGTGCGCCACCCACGGGACGTGGCTTTGGCGCTGGCGGCCGGCGCGTCCAACGTGATGATCGGATCGTGGTTCGCCGGCACCTACGAATCCCCCGGCGACCTGATGCGCGACCGCGACGACCGGCCGTTCAAAGAGAGCTACGGGATGGCGTCCAAACGGGCAGTGGTTGCCCGCACCACGGCCGACAGTGCTTTCGAGCGCGCCCGCAAAGCGTTGTTCGAAGAAGGGATCTCGACCTCGCGGATGGGCCTTGATCCCGCCCGCGGTGGTGTCGAGGATCTGCTCGACCACATCACCTCCGGGGTGCGCAGCACCTGCACCTATGTCGGTGCCTCTACGCTGGCGGAGTTGCATCAGCGGGCGGTGCTCGGGATCCAATCCGCCGCGGGCTTCGCCGAGGGCCATCCGCTGCCGTTCGGCTGGTAGGCCCGGACCCGGGGCGTGTCGTTGCTGCAACGAGGACTAACGCGGGTTATGCCTTAGTTACCATAGGAATCTCAGGTAGCCATGGATACATCGAAGGAGAGGGTCTCCGTGCCGCAGGCACCCGCGCCGTCCGGCGTGTGTGACGCCGACTCCGAGGAGCCTCCTTCTCGCCGGTCGCCGCGATGAATCTCGTCCTCACCCTGCTCAGCCTGCTGGCGATCGTGCTGCTGACGGTAGGCAACGCGCTGTTCACCGCCGCTGAATTCTCCTTGACCACCCTTGAGCGCAGCACCGTCGAGGCCAACGCGCGCGACGGTGGCCGTCGCGACCGCTATGTGCGCCGCGCCCATCACACGCTCTCCTTCCAGCTGTCCGGTGCGCAGCTGGGCATCTCGATCACCACGCTGATCACCGGATTCCTCACCGAACCGTTGGTCAGGGAGTTGCCGCACCCGGGCATGGATGCGCTCGGAGTGCCCAACCGAGTCGCCGACGCCGTGATCGCATTCCTGACGTTGGTGGTCGTCACGTCGCTGTCGATGGTCTTCGGCGAATTGGTGCCCAAGAATTTGGCCGTCGCCCGGCCTCTGCCGACCGCCCGCGCCGTCGCCGGCCCGCAGCTGCTGTTTTCGTTCGTGATGACCTTCGCGATCAGGCTGACAAACGGTGCGGCGAACCGGATCCTGCGGAAGCTCGGCATCGAGCCCGCGCAGGAGCTGCGGTCGGCCCGCTCACCCCAGGAACTGGTTTCGCTGGTCCGTAGCTCTGCTCGCAGCGGCTCGCTGGACCCCTCCACCGCGGCGTTACTGCACCGATCGCTGCAGTTCGGCACGCTGACCGCCGAGGAGCTGATGACGCCACGATCGAAAATCATTGCGCTGCAAACGGATAACACCGTCGCGGACCTGGTTGCGACAGCCACCGAAAGCGGGTTCTCCCGATTCCCGATCGTTGAGGGCGACCTCGACGAGACCGTCGGCATCGTGCACGTCAAACAGGTCTTCCAGGTTCCACCCGCCGAGCGTGAGTACACACTGCTGGCCGCGGTCGCGCAGCCCGTCGCGGTGGTGCCCTCCACGCTGGACGGCGACGCGCTGATGGGAGAGATCCGCGCCAACGGCCTGCAGACCGCGATGGTCGTCGACGAGTACGGCGGCATTGCAGGCATGGTGACCGTCGAGGATCTGATCGAAGAAATCGTGGGCGACGTGCGCGACGAACACGACGACACCACACCCGACGTGACGGCATCCGCCGACGGCTGGCGGGTCTCAGGTCTGTTGCGCATCGACGAGGTGGCGGCCGCCACCGGCTATCACGCGCCGGAGGGTGAATACGAAACGATCGGCGGGCTGGTGCTGGAGCAGCTGGGCCGCATTCCGGTGAGCGGGGATACCGTGCAGCTCAGCGGTATTGAACCCGACGGCATATCGAATGGCTCGGCCAGCTGGCAGGCCCGGGTGATCAGAATGGACGGGCGCCGCATCGACGTGCTCGAGCTGACCAAAGTGGATGGACACTGATGGGCGACGTGCTGGGGGTATTGGCGACCATCCTGCTGATCGCCACCAACGCATTCTTCGTGGGTGCGGAATTCTCCCTGATCTCGGCGCGTCGAGACCGGTTGGAAGCACTGGCCGAGCAGGGCAGGTCAAGCGCGGTCACCGTGATCCGGGCTGGCGAACAGCTGCCGCTGATGTTCGCGGGGGCCCAGCTGGGTATCACGGTGTCGTCGATCCTGCTCGGCCGGCTAGGTGAGCCCGCGGTCGCCGACCTGCTGCAAGGGCCGTTCAGTTTCGCCGGCGGCGTCTCCCCTGCCCTGCTGCACACGGTTTCGTTGATGGTTGCGCTGGCGATCGTGGTGACGCTGCATGTGCTGCTGGGCGAGATGGTCCCGAAGAACATCGCCATGGCCGGTCCGGAGCGCGCGGCGATGCTGTTGATCCCGCCCTACCTGGTGTACGTGCGGACCGTCCGGCCGATCATCGCGTTGTACAACCGCTGCACCAACGCCACCCTGCGGGCATTGCGGGTGCAACCCCGCGACGAGCTCGACGTCACGGTGTCCACCGTCGAGCTCAGCGAGATGATCGCCGAATCGGTGTCGGAGGGTCTGCTGGATCCAGAGGAGCACACCCGACTCACCCGGGCCCTGCAGATCCGCAATCGGAGGGTCGCCGACGTGGCCGTGCCGGTCACCGAGATCCGTGCGGTGCCGGCGGCTGGGCCGGGCTCCGGGCCGACGATCGAGGCGGTGGAAAAGGCGCTGGCCACAACCGGCTACTCGCGGTTCCCGATCGTCGACGTCGACCGCCGGTTCATCGGCTATCTGCACATCAAAGATGTGCTGTCACTGGGCGACAACCCGCACGCCGTGGTCGACCTGGCGAGGGTTCGGCCGCTACCGCAAATTCCCGAATCGCTGTCGGTTCCCGAAGCGTTGTCGCGGATGCGTCGCAGCAAGAGCCATTTGGCGCTGGTCACCGCGCAGGACGGGACGGTTGTCGCGATGGTGGCGCTGGACGATCTGGTCAGGGACTTGGTCGGCGTGGTACGGGATGGGATGCAGCGTGTCTGACGCCCACGGCATCCGGTTGGATGCCGAGCAGTGGACGTCGCGTGCCGACGAGTACGCCGAACGCGCCGAGACGTTCGTCGCCCCGCACCTCAAGCGGGCCCGGGCCGGCCAGGCGCATCCGGTGTGGGACTTCCTGTTCAGCTACTACAACCTGCGGCCCGGGCAGCTGCGCTGCTGGCACCCCGGTTACGGGGTGCTGCTCGCTGGCGACGAAGCGATCCGTCGCTACGGCGGCCGTCGCGGCTACACCGCTGATGACGCCGGCGTCACGGTCAGCGACGCTTACTTGCGCAGCCGGCTGGACACCATTGCCTTCGTGGCCCGCCTGCTAGAGGCGACGGCGCGGCGCCCCGCGCAGCTGAACTGCTTCGGGTTGCACGAATGGGCGATGGTGTACCGCGACGGCGCCGTGCGCCACGAGCGGGTCCCGCTGCGATTGGGCGCCACCGGCACCGACGCCGTTGTCGAGACCGAGGTTGCCGGGCCACTGCGGTGCAGCCATTTCGACGCGTTTCGGTTCTTCAGTGTTGCCTTCAAAGCCGATGCGTTACCGCGAAACGCGGGCTCGCCAAGCCGCGCCACCCAACAGGACTGGGAGCAGCCCGGTTGCTTGCACGCCAATATGGACCTGTACAAATGGTGTTACAAACTGAGCCCGCTGATCGACTCCGAGCTGCTGCTCGACTGCCTGGAGCTAGCCGCAGCGGCGCGTGAGATTGATATGCGAGCCAGCCCGTATGACCTACGTGGCTACGGGTATGCACCGATCGCCGTCGAGCACGCCGCTGGCCGCGCCGAGTATGTGCGTTGCCAGAAGGCCATCGCCGCGCGTGCAGCGCCGCTACGTGCAGCGCTGCTGGCCCAGTGTGACCTGCTGCTGCAGGCCGCTGGTTACCGGCTTTTGGACTACCGGCCGGTAGGCTGAACAGAACTTCATTGAGGTAAAGCGGAGGAGAATGATGAAGGATCGCGTGTCGGTGGGGAACCTACGCGTCGCCAAGGTGCTGTACGACTTCATCAATAACGAGGCTTTGCCGGGCACCGAGATCGACCCGGACAGCTTTTGGGCGGGCGTGGACAAGGTCGTCACCGATTTAGGGCCGCAGAACCAGGATCTGCTCGCCCACCGCGACCAGTTGCAGGCTCAGATCGACAAATGGCATCGGCACCACGTCATCGAGCCGATAGACCCGGAAACCTACCGCCAGTTCCTCACCGAAATCGGCTACCTCATACCCGAGCCCGACGACTTCACCATCACCACCGCGGGTGTCGACCCCGAGATCACCACCACGGCCGGCCCGCAGTTGGTGGTCCCGGTGACCAATGCCCGATTCGCGCTGAACGCGGCCAACGCCCGCTGGGGATCCCTCTACGACGCGCTGTACGGCACCGATGTGATTCCGGAAACCGATGGCGCCGAACAGGGCACGAGCTACAACAAGGTCCGCGGCGACAAGGTGATCGCCTATGCCCGCAAGTTCCTCGACGACGCGGTGCCACTGTCGAAAGGCTCGTGGACGGAGGCGACGGGACTCAGCGTCGAAGACGGTCGCCTGCTGGTCAGCCTGCGAGGCGAAGAGTTGTCCCGCGGGCTTGCCAACCCCGGCCAGTTCGCCGGCTACACCGGAGAGCTCGGACACCCCGCGTGGTCGGTGTTGCTGGTCAACCACGGGCTGCACATCGAAATCCTGATCGACCCGGAATCGCCGATCGGTCAGACCGACGCCGCCGGTATCAAGGACGTGATCCTGGAGTCGGCGGTCACCACGATCATCGATTTCGAGGACTCGGTGGCGGCCGTCGACGCCGACGACAAGGTTCTCGGCTACCGCAACTGGCTCGGCCTGAACAAGGGCGACCTGGCCGAAGAGGTCAACAAGGGCGGCGAGACCTTCACCCGCGTGCTCAATGAGGACCGCACTTACACCACGCCGGAGGGCGGCGAACTGACCCTGCCGGGCCGCAGCCTGCTGTTCGTCCGCAATGTCGGCCATCTGATGACCAACGACGCGGTCGTCGACGCGGCCGGCAATGAGGTGCCCGAGGGCATCCTCGACGCGCTGTTCACTGGCGTGACCGCCATTCACGGGCTCAAAACCGCCGAGGCCAACGGCCCCCTGGCGAACAGCCGTACCGGCTCGATCTACATCGTCAAGCCGAAAATGCACGGACCCGAAGAGGTCGCATTCACCTGCGAGCTTTTCAGCCGGGTCGAAGACGTTCTGGGATTGCCGCAAGGCACCTTGAAGGTCGGCATCATGGACGAAGAGCGCCGCACCACCGTCAACCTCAAGGCGTGCATCAAAGCCGCGGCCGACCGGGTGGTGTTCATCAACACTGGTTTCCTGGACCGCACCGGCGACGAAATCCACACCTCGATGGAGGCCGGCCCGATGATTCGCAAGGGTGCGATGAAGAGCACCACGTGGATCAAGGCCTACGAAGACGCCAACGTCGACACCGGTCTTGCCGCCGGCTTCTCCGGCAAGGCGCAGATCGGCAAGGGCATGTGGGCGATGACGGAACTCATGGCCGACATGGTCGAGCAGAAGATCGGCCAACCGAAGGCCGGAGCCACCACGGCCTGGGTGCCTTCGCCGACGGCGGCCACCCTGCACGCGATGCACTACCACTATGTCGACGTGTTCGCGGTGCAGAAGGAACTCACCGGCAAGACCCGTACCACCATCGACGAGCTGCTGACGATTCCGCTGGCCAAGGAACTGGCCTGGGCGTCACAAGAGATCAAAGAGGAAGTCGACAACAACTGCCAATCCATCCTGGGCTACGTCGTCCGCTGGATCGACGCGGGTGTCGGCTGCTCGAAAGTGCCCGACATTCACAACGTCGCGTTGATGGAAGACCGTGCCACACTACGGATTTCGAGCCAGCTGCTGGCAAACTGGCTGCGTCACGGCGTGATCACCGAGGAGGACGTGCGGGCCAGCCTGGAGCGGATGGCTCCGTTGGTGGACCAGCAGAACGCGGGCGACTCGGGCTATCTGCCGATGGCGCCCAACTTCGACGACAGCATCGCCTTCCTCGCCGCTCAGGACTTGATTCTGGAGGGCGCTAAACAACCCAACGGCTACACCGAGCCGATCCTGCATCGGCGCCGTCGCGAATTTAAAGCCCGCGCCAATGACTGATTTAGGCTCGGCGCGCATTTACCATCCCAATGACTAGAAGCTGCTGGGGGCACGTTCCGCTTGCGAGGGCGTACCTCTGGCCCGCGGGAGAGCATAGGCATGGGTAGGCACAGAGCTCCGGACCCGGACGAGCCCACCGACGAACCGTCGGACGACTATTCCGAACCGCACGACTTCGGCGAGCCCGGCGGCTACCGGGAGTCCGACGACTTCCCGCCGGCTGAACCCCCGGGCACCGGCGGCTTCCCGGGTCCGCGCTACCCGGATCACCCAGCCGACGACTATGTTGGCGAATTCCCAAGCGATTCAGGGTATTTCGACTACACCGATCCGTCTCCTCGTGAAGAGCATTCCGAGGAGCCGCCGCACCCAGCCGACGTTGACGCACCGGATGACTTCCCTGATTTTGCGCGCCGCGAGCCGGAGCCGCCCGCCGCGCCGCCACCGCCGCCGACCGGCGGTCACCGGGGACTCGCCGATTGGCGGGGCGGTCACCGCAATGACGGCGGGCGACGCGGCGTCAGCATCGGTGTGATCGCTGCGCTGGTCACGGTCGTCGTGGTGGTCGCCGGGGTGATCGTCTGGCGTTTCTTCGGTGACGCACTGTCCAACCGCTCGCACAGCGCCGCCGCGTGCTCGGGCAGCAAAGAAACCGTTGCCGTGATCGCCGATCCGTCGATCGCCGATCGTGTGCAGCAGTTCGCCGAGCAGTACAACGGGTCCGCCGCCCCAGTCGGCGACCACTGCGTCGCCGTCAGCGTCAAATCCGCCGGCTCCGATGCCGTTGTCGACGGCTTCATCGGGAACTGGCCGGCGGACCTGGGCCAGCGGCCGGCGCTGTGGATCCCGGGCAGCTCGGTGTCGGCGGCACGGCTGACGGCCGCGGCGGGCAAGGACACCATCACCGACAGCCGGTCGTTGGTCACCTCGCCGGTGGTGCTCGCGGTGCGACCCGAACTGCAACGTGCCCTCGGCGGCCAGAAATGGTCGACGCTGCCGGAGCTGCAGAGCAAGCCCGAAGGATTGACCGGACTGAAACTGCCTGCCTGGGGATCGCTGCGATTGGCGTTGCCGCTCGGCGGCAACAGCGACGCCGCGTATCTGGCCGGCGAAGCGGTGGCGGCGGATTCCGCGCCGCCCGGTGCACCGCCGACCGATGGGAGCGGTGCGGTCCGCACGCTGATCTCCGGCCAGCCCAAGCTCGCCGACAACACCTTGGCCGAGGCGATGAACGGGTTGTTGCGGCCCGGTGATCCGGCGACCGCGCCCGTGCACGCGGTGGTGACCACCGAGCAGCAACTTTTCCAGCGCGGCCAATCGCTGCCCGACGCCGGCAGCACGCTGAGTTCGTGGCTGCCGCCGGGGCCTGCCGCGGTTGCCGACTACCCCACCGTGGCGCTTAAAGGTTCGTGGCTATCGCAGGACCAAGTGACGGCGGCCAGCGGGTTCGCCCAGTTCCTGCACAAACCCAATCAACTGGCCGAATTGGCCAAGGCTGGTTTCCGGGTCGAAGGGGTCAAGCCGCCCAGCAGCGATGTGACCAGCTTCCCGGCGCTGCCGAAAACGCTGTCGGTCGGTGACGATGCGATGCGCGCCACGCTGGCCAATACCGTCACCACGCCGTCGAACGGCCCGGCGGCGATCATCATGCTCGAGCAGTCGATGACCACCGACGAAGGCGGCAAGACGAGGCTGGGCAATGTGGTTGCTGCGCTTGATAACCGGATCAAGGCGCTCCCGCCGAGCTCGGTGATCGGTCTGTGGACGTTCGACGGCAAAGAAGGCCGATCGGAGGTGAAGGCCGGCCCGCTGTCCGACGATGTCGACGGCAAACCCCGGTCGGACGCGCTGACGGCGGCGCTGGACAGGCAGCACGCGTCGTCCGGTGGCGCGGTGTCGTTCACTACGCTGCGGATCATCTATAAGGATGCGCTTACCAATTATCGTGCCGGGCAGAACAATTCGGTGCTGGTGATCACCGCCGGACCGCACACCGACCAGAGCCTGGGCGGTCAGGGCCTGCAGGATTTCATCAAGGACAGCAACGACCCGGCCAAGCCGGTGGCCGTCAACGTCATTGACTTCGGCTCCGATTCCGACCGCGATACCTGGGAAGCCGTCGCGAAGCTGTCCGGTGGCAGCTACCAGAACCTGGCCACGTCGGCGTCGCCCGAGTTGGCCACCGCGGTGTCCAACTTCTTGAGCTGACCGGCTTTCTGCGCGGTGAGAAGGTAACCAGCGGCCGCCATCGCGCCACCCGCGCACGGTCGACTGTTTCATAACTCGGAATGGCCATCACCAGGCGACGAAGGAGCGCAATTTGGTTGGGCCCGTCGGCCAGTCGTCGACAAATACTCCAGCCACTTAGAACCCAGCTCCGGCCACGCAGATGCGTCATACAGACCCATCAACCCCAGAAGCTATAAACTTTCACAAAAAATCCTGGCAATTTATTAATCACATGTGGAATTTGTAGATGTTTTCCTTAGATTGGGCTCGGGTAGTGTCGCGGCAAGCTTTGACCCGGATCACATAGTGCAGATCCGAACACAGGAAAACGCCAGGACGTTCGGGATGGCCGCGGCTGTCCAAGCGTTGATGCGATGCTCCTTGGCTGTCCGTGTCAGCCGCACACCGCTAGCAGTGTGGTTTGCAACGCAACGCGTCCGATTTTTCGACCTTTGAATCTGCTTAATCGGACAGCAACGACATTTATTTGGCACATGGACAATTTTTCGTTGTTTCTTAGCTGAATCTCAGGTACAGTCCGAGCCAGGCTGTGAGATGCATCACAGCAGGCGCCCGACTGAGGAGAAGCTGTCATGCAAGAAGCACTTCGCCCCTATGCCACCGCTGGTATCGCCCTGGTGGGCGCCAGCATGATTGCTGTCACTCCGGTGGCGGCGCCACCGCTCAGTGTCCAGACCCGGCCAGTCAAACTGGTCGACGCGTGGTCGGATCTCTTGACCGAGTCGACTGCCAACTGGCAAAACATCCTCAACGGGGCCGACTCGTCGGCGATTTCGCAGCTCTATAGCGCGTTCTTGACGAACCCGACCGGCGTGATCGACGCGTTCGCAAACCTCACACCGACCGTCACCACGGACCTCACCACGCTTCCCGGCACGATCTCGGTGGAGTTGCCGCCGGGGCTCGCACTCGGGATCGCAGACCTCGGGGCAACGGGCGCCACGCTCACCGCGCTCAGTTCGGTCGCCGGAGAACTAACGACCAACCCGTACGAGGCCATAGGCACCGTCCTGAACGGCTTCCTCAACGGCGAGAGCAACATCAGCCTGCTGGGCGGCATCATCGACATCCCGTTCTACAACGGCATCCTCGCCCCCGAACAACCCGTGGACATCAACCTCAACCTGACCGCCCTCATAGACGCCCTGGGGCTCGGCAACACCGACCTGAGCAACCTGGACCTGAGCGGCCTGCTGAGTCAACTCGGGCTGGGCGACCTGACGCTGGGCTCGTTGTTCAGCGACCTGGGGCTGAGCAACGACGGCCTGGGCACGCTGCTGGCCAATGCCACCAACCCCGTGACCACGCTCGGCGGTTTGTTGAACCTCCTC
>DASQSQ010000113.1:0-6300 GCA_035642315.1 Mycobacterium sp. | reverse complement strand
AAGTAGGCCACGGCCGGTGTCGGCAGCACCCCGACCCGCAGCGCGTCCACACCTTCGCTGGTTAAACCGGCGATCACCGCCGCTTCCAGCATCTCGCCGCTGGCACGGGGATCGCGGCCGACCACCGCGACGCGTCGGCGTGCGCTATTCGGGCTGGTCAGCCGGCGAGCGGCCGCGGCGCCGAGAGCTAACGCGAGCTCAGCGGTGAGCTCTTTATTGGCGACTCCACGGACGCCGTCAGTGCCGAATAGTCGACCCATGCGGACAAACCTCTCACAGTTGGCGACCGCGCACACACGTGACAACACGATTGCCCGTAGTGCCACCGAACCGGTACGCGGCCGTGATCGCCGCTGAGGATCAGCGCTTGCTGTACTGCGGCGCCTTCCGGGCTTTCTTCAGGCCGTACTTCTTACGCTCGATGGCGCGGGGGTCACGAGTGAGGAAGCCGGCCTTCTTCAGCGCGGGCCGATCCTCGGGCGTGACCAGGATCAACGCCCGGGCGATGGCCAGCCGCAGCGCGCCGGCCTGGCCGGACGGCCCGCCGCCATGGAGGTGGGCAAAGATGTCGAAGGCTTCTACCCGGTCGACGGTGACCAGCGGCGCCTTGATCAGCTGCTGGTGCACCTTGTTGGGGAAGTAAGCCTCCAGGCTGCGGCCATCGAGGTCGAATTTGCCGGTGCCGGGCACTAGCCGCACCCGCACCACAGCCTCCTTGCGGCGCCCGACCGTTTGGATCGGACGCTCGATCACGAAGGAGTCCTCGCGCGGCTTTGCCGCGGCCTCGGACGTGGCAACCTCGGTCACCTCGGCAACTACGGCTTCGGCTGTCTCGGTTGCCGCAGTCTCGGTTGCCGCCGTCTCTGTCGTTTCTGTCATTGGGCCACCTGCTTGATCTCGAACTGAACCGGCTGCTGGGCGGTGTGCGGGTGCTGCGGCCCGGCGTAGACGTGCAGCTTGCGCTTGATCTGGCGCGCAAGCTTGTTCTTCGGCAGCATGCCGACGATCGCCTTCTCGACGACACGGTCGGGGTGCTTTTCCATCAGCTCACCGATCGTGCGCTTGTGCAGCCCGCCGGGATAACCCGAGTGACGGTAAGCCAGCTTCTTGTGCAGTTTGTCGCCGCTTATGGCGACCTTGTCGGCGTTGATGACGATGACGAAGTCGCCACCGTCGACATTGGGGGTGAATGTCGGCTTGTGCTTGCCGCGCAGCAGGTTGGCTGCCGCGACGGCAAGGCGACCGAGCACCACGTCCGTGGCGTCGATGACATACCACGACCGCGTGGTGTCACCCGCCTTCGGCGCGTATGTGGACACAGCGCTTACCTTCTTTTCTCGAGTGAATCCCGGTGTGACCCAGGTGCCGGTCAGGCGCCCGCGGCAGGGGATGATCTCGGCGACCGACGTTGACCCGAGTCCCGGCGTACCGCACGCCAACGGTGCAGCTTACCGGCGGTCATCCACGCAGGTCAAAACGCGTCGGCGGGTGGCCGCACCCCGTCCCAGGTGAGATCGAGAAGACGGTCGATGTCGACCTCGTTGTCGCTGCATACGTCGGCCACCGCGTTGACGATGAGCAGCAACTCGTCGATGGTGACACCGCGCCGCACGGTGCCGGCGGCCGCCGCACGATCAAGCAGCCCCTGCCCGGCCCGGCCGAGCAGGGCAACGGACCGGTTTTGCGCCGCTTCGTCTGCGCCGACGGTGCGCATGAGCACCGCCAGCGCCTTCTCGGCAGCGCAATGCTGCGCGATGTGGCGCAGCCAGACCCATAACGCCTCGCCGGGCGGCGATTGCTCACCGATTCGGTCGGCTTCGGCGCACATCTGCTCTACCCGGTCGACGAACACCGCCTCCAGCAGCGCCCGGCGGCCGCGGAAGTGGCGGTGCAATGTCGCCGAGCCGACCCCGGCCTGTCGGGCGATCTCCTCGAGGGACGCGTTCGCGCCGTCGCGGCGCAGCAGGGCCGCCGCCGCTTCGATGATGGCGGCGCGATTGCGCTGCGCATCGGCCCGCAGCAGCAGGTCGGCGTCGCCATCGCTCACGGCGGCCACTTTATCGAAGCGGCTCACCGTGCGAAGCTAAACGGGGTACCCCCCCATATAATCCCGAAGGGAGAACGGTGAGCGTTCCTCATATTGCTCGGGCAACGACACATCAGCGCATCGCGTGGCTCGGCGGCAGCGTGCACCACGTTGTGCTTGACGCAGCGGAGACCGACGGCCGGCTGGCGATGTTCCGCTCGTCGATGCAAGGCGGTGCCGCGTCCCCGGTGCACGTTCACGACCGCGAGGACGAGACGGTTTTCGTGCTCGAGGGTCAGGGAACGTTCTGGGCTGGTGATCAACGCTGGAAACTCGGCTCGGGCGACACGGCGTTTCTGCCGCGCGGCGTTCCGCACACGTACCTTTTCACCTCCGACACCGCCGAGATCATCACCGTCTGCAATCCGGCGGGGATGGAGGAGTTCTTCCGCGCGGCCGGTTGGGATCTGTCGAGTCCGCAACCACACGATTGGGCGGTCGACACCACGACGCTGCGAAAGGCGGCGGAGGCCTGCGGACAGCGAGTGCTGGGCCCGCCACTCCGACCAGACGACGAGATGCCGGCTAGCTATCTCCGCGAAGGTGATGTTGTCAGCCGGCCGAGCGGATGAAGCTCAGCACCAAGTCCGCAACTCGGTCCGGCTGGTCGAGTTGCAGGAAGTGTCCGGCGTGTTCGAGGACAGCCACGTCGCTGCCCTCGGGCAGCGCTCTTGGGATCCAGTGCGTGAAATCCGCTGTCATGCAACCGTCGTCGCGTCCATGTAAGTAGAGGCTCGGCAACACTGGTGCGGCCAGCCTGTGCCGGTGCAGTTCGGCGTAGCGCATCGGCGGGCGAGTATTGCGGATGGTGGCGCGGTAGGGGCCCAGCGCCGCACGCCAACTCTCCGGTGTCCCGATCGCGGCGTCGACATGGCGCAGATCTTCTTTGGCGTCGTGGCCCGGCGACCATCGTCTCCACAGCCGTGGCAGCACCCAAGACGCGGATCGCTCTGGCAGCCAGGGCAATTGGAAGTACATCATGTACCAGCTGCGCAGCAGCTGAGGCGGGATTTGACCTAGCAACCGGACCCGATCGGGCCAACGGCTCACCGCACGGAACGCCGCCGGGGGCGGCACCGACATGATCACCGCCCTGGCGAACGGACTGTCCGGCATCGCGGCCAGGCCGGTTGCCGCCATCGCGCCCCAGTCGTGGCCGATCACCACGTCGCGATCGGTGCCGCCGGCCGCCGCTCGCACCTGCAGCGCGTCGTCCATAAAGGCCCCGATGTGATAGCTGCCGTCGGACGGAATCGACGACGGCGCGTAGCCGCGCATGAACGGGGCAACCACCCGCCAGCCCGACTCAGCGAGCCGGGGCGCGAAATTCCGCCAGCCGTAAGCGGTATCGGGAAACCCGTGCAGGCACAGCGCGATCGGGCCGTCGGGCGGTCCCCAGGTCAGGGCCTTTAACTCCACGGCGGGAGCATGCACGTCTATCCAGCGGGGTGAAGTCATCACCTGAATCCTTTGATTAGAACTGGTCGAAGTCGGCGACCAGCCAACGCTCGCCGATTTTGTCCAGCGTCACGCGGACGCTGGAGACGGCATCGGCCGGTGCCGAGTCACCGATCTTGATCGTTTGGTTGACGAAGACCAGGACCACCGCGTGATTGTGCGTGGCCGACTCCGACGCCGCCCCGGGAACGACGGCCGTCGCCGAGACACGCTGTTCTTTCGCATTCGGAATGAGCTCCTCCTGCGTCCGCTGCGTGTAGATGTCGCGGAACTTGCCGGTGAGTCGCTGCCGCGCGGCCGCCACGTCGCGGTCCACGGTGTCGAACCGGAAAGTAAGCAGCGCGACGGTGGAATCCCTTGCCGCCGTGACTGATTCGCTGCGGGCAAGGTCGGTGTTGCGAACCGACGAGTCCTTCCATTTGAGCAGACCCGCGGCGATCGCCAGCAGCAATGCCAGCGCGGGTAGCAAGCCATAGATCAGGACGCGCGACCAGTTGATGCCTTGTGGTTGCGTCACGGCACGAACACCACGTCGGAGACCTTGGCGACGTCGCCGGTCTTGCGCACCGTGACCCGTATCCGCCAGAAGTGCGGCTCCTGGTGTGTCTGAGCGGGATCCGACGACTTCACCGTCACCGCTACCAATACCCGGCCCTGGTCGCCGCTTCGCGACTCCAGCCCGGCGTCGGTGACGGTGCCCACCAACTGCGATCGCGTCCGCTTGGCGTCGTCGATGTAGGACTGCTTGCGGCGGGCGAAGCTGGCGTAGAACTTGCCGGTCGCCGAGTCCAGGATCCGTTGCGCGTCAGCGTCGGCGTGCTGATAGTCGACCGTGAGGAGGTTCGCCGCGCCCTGGCTGGCCGCATGCACGAAGAGGTTGCGCTGCGCGTCGAGGTTGTGCGCCTCATACGCCCGGAAACCCAGCCAGCCGACCAGTCCTGCCAACACCACCCCCACGACCAGGCCGGCGATCAACGCGATCCGGTCAACCTGGGCCGGGGGTTGGACGGGGTGAAGAAACACGACGTCGACTGGGTCTGCCGACTCGTCCGCGACGGGCTCGCCGCCAGGAGTAGCAGCATCGTCTGGCATACCGTCCAACGTACGTGCAGGCGGACGGCATATGTCCGGGTAAAACGCCGATCGTGGCGGCCAATCGAACTACACCGCTGCCGCCGCATCTTCGAGATCGGCGATGACGATCTTGCGCATGCCATACATCGCCTGGGTGGCCGCCGCCGCGCGGGCCGGATCGGGATGGCTGACCAGCTGATAGAGCCGCTCGGGAACGATCTGCCAACTCAGGCCGAATCGATCTTTGCACCAGCCGCACTGCGATTCCTCGCCGCCGTCGGTCAGCCGATCCCAGTAGTAGTCGACCTCGTCTTGGTCCTTGCAGCTGATCGTGAAGGACACCGCCTCGCTGAACGAGAACTGGGGGCCACCGTTGATCCCGATGAACCGGTTGCCGTCCAGCACGAAGCTGCCCGACAACACTGAGCCCGGCTCACCGGGGCCGGCGTCGGTGGCGCGATTGACCTCCTCGATGCGTGAGTTCGGGAACACCGAGGAGTAGAACCTCACCGCCTCCTCCATGTTGTGGTCGAACCACAGCGAGGGCGTGATCGAGGGCATGAGGCCGCCTCCTAGTCGTTGGTCTTGGTTGCAACGGTCTAACCGATAGACCCCTGCGACAACCAAAACTCACCGCTGGTGTGAATGCCCCGGAAGTGCTGTAGGTAACGTCAGGCGGATACGCACCGAGAGGACGCCGATGACTACTGTGAGCAGCACTCCGCAGACTGTCGAATATCCGGGCGCCAACGGACTCACCTTGATCGCCGACGAGTGGAACCGCGGCGCCGCCGCCGATCGGCCGACGATCCTGATGCTGCATGGCGGCGGCCAAAATCGGTTCTCGTGGAAAAACACCGGCCAGGTGCTGGCCGACGAGGGATTCCACGTCGTTGCGCTCGACAGTCGCGGGCACGGTGACAGTGATCGGGCTCCCGACGCCGATTACGACGTCGAGACGTTGACCGCCGACGTCATGCACGTGCTCGATGCGATCGGCCGGCCGGTGAACCTCATCGGGGCCAGCATGGGCGGGTTGACCGGCATCCTCGTCGCCGACGAGGCCGGGCCGGACAGGGTGACGCGGTTGGTGCTGGTCGACGTCGTGCCGCGGTTCGAGAAGAACGGCAGCGCCCGCATCCGCGAGTTCATGTTCAGCGGCCTCCATGGGTTCGGCTCACTGGAAGAGGCCGCCGACGCCGTCGCCGCGTATCTGCCGCATCGGACGAAGCCGCGCAGCCCGGAGGGATTGAAGAAGAACCTGCGGCTGCGCGACGGCCGGTGGTACTGGCATTGGGATCCCGCGTTCATGACCAAGCCGGGCGACGACCCCCAACTGCGCACCGAAAAATTCGAGCACGCCGCCGCGGACTTGACGATCCCGGTGCTGTTGATCCGCGGCAAGTTGTCCGACGTGGTGAGCCCAGAAGGAGTGCGGCACTTTCTGGACACGGTGCCGAACGCGGAGTTCGTCGAGCTCTCCGAGGCCGGACACACCGCGGCCGGCGACGACAACGATGCGTTCAGCAACGTCGTCGTGACGTTCGTGACCCGCTAAGGCATAACCCGTGCCGCGTAGGCCGCCAGGTCGGCCGGCCGCGACGTGATGGCCCCGATGTAGCCATCGGGCCGAATCAGCACGGCCGCACCGTCTTTGACGTCGTAGGCATCCTGGATGTGGC
>DASQSQ010000112.1:0-2794 GCA_035642315.1 Mycobacterium sp. | reverse complement strand
CAGCAGCCCGAACACCCGATAAACGGGTCCCTTGCGCCAGCGGATCGCTTCCGGGCGGCCGTGCAGGACAACAAGATCGGGCCGGATAAGGACATCCCGCACATCTCCGCGCCGGTGATCGTAAAGTACATCGCCGACCTGAAGCTACTCGGGTTGCTCTGATGGTGGCGTTCGATGGTGCGCGGCTGTTCATTCGGGGACGGTTCCGGGCTGCCGCGAAAACCGAGCTCGTGGTGGAAGCCGCCACCGAAGCGCCACTTGGGAATGGCGCCAGCGCGACCGAGGAAGATGTTGATGCCGCCGTTGGCGCCGCCCGATCTGCATTGCACGAGTGGCGCTCGACATCGCCGCCACAGCGCGCGGCGCTGTTGGTTCAGTTTGCCGCGGCGTTGAACGCTCGCGCTGCGTCCACAAGTGAACTGATCTCGCGTGAGAGCGGACTGCCTATCTCGGTGTCGCGCATCGCAAATGGTGCGCTGCCGGCTGTGTTGCTGGAGTATTACGGTGCGTTGGCCACCGAGATCCCGGCCGAGGAAGTGCGGCGCAGTCCGATGGGGGACACGATCGTTCGCCGCGAGGCCGTCGGTGTGGTTGCCGCGATACCACCGTGGAACTATCCGCACGCGCTGGCAACCTTCAAGATCGCGCCGGCGCTGGCCGCCGGGTGCACAGTCGTGCTCCAGGCCGCACCCCAGACCGCCCTGGATGCCCTGGTTTTTGCTGAAGCTGCGATCGACTCTGGGTTGCCGCCAGGTGTACTCAACGTGATCGCGGGCGGAGCGGCGGCGGGTGCGCATCTGGTGGCGCACCCCGGTGTGGACAGAGTCGCCTTCACCGGGTCCACCGAAACCGGCCGTGCTATCGGCGAAACATGCGGTCGGTTGTTGCGTCCGGTGACGCTCGAACTCGGCGGTAAGTCCGCTGCCATCATCCTCGACGACGCCGACCTGAATGCGACAACGCAGGGATTGCGTAGCGCGTCATTCGCGAACGCTGGTCAGATCTGCCACCAGAATTCCCGAATCCTGGCCCCGCGGTCGCGGTATGCCGGGGTTGTCGACGCCATGGCCGCCCTCGCTGAGGACCTAACGATCGGAGATCCATTAGATCCGTCAACAGAGATTGGACCGTTGGTCAGCGCCCGGCAGCGCGAACGAGTGCTGAACTACATCGACATCGGCAAAGCGAGCGGCGCCAAGCTGATTACCGGAGGTGCGGTTCCGAACGACCAGCCCCGCGGCTGGTTCGTGTCACCAACCGTATTCGCCGACGTCGCCCCCTCCGATCGAATCGCCCGTGAAGAAATCTTCGGGCCGGTACTGAGTGTCTTCCCGTACGACACCGAAGCGGAGGCGATCGACATCGCCAACGATAGCGAGTTCGGGTTGGGCGGCACTGTCTGGTCGGCAGACACCGACCACGCCACCGACGTGGCCCGCCAGGTCATCACCGGCACGATCGGCATCAACGGCTATCAACTCGACATCCATTCACCTTTCGGTGGGGTGAAAGGTAGCGGTACCGGGCGCGAGCTCGGCCCGGAAGGGCTGGCCGCCTACCAAACTCTCAAGTCGATCTACCACGTGCAACCGGTCGACTGACAGTGGCGAATCCGTGCGCCCGTCGACGACGCCAGTCACCTCCCGGTCAGGAATGACATGCAGACAGATTATGTGTTCGATTATTCCGAATCAGAAATTGAGCGGATCAGGCGACAAGCCGAAATGCTGAGGCCCATCACCCAGCGGCTGTTAATCAGCGCCGGGCTCCGAAAGGGTATGCGCGTACTCGACATCGGCTGTGGTGCAGGCGACGTGACGATGTTGGTGGCAGACCTTGTCGGCCCAACCGGCCACGTCGTCGGCATCGACCGTGATGAGGCGGTCATCGGCGCCGCGCGGCAGCGAATCAATGAGCGCGGCTTCTGCAATATCGAGTTCGCGCAGTACGATGCGGAAACCTACCAGGGACCGGATTGCTTTGACGCGGCTGTCTGCCGTTACGTTCTGATCCATCAGACCGACCCGGTTCGACTCCTGCAGGTCGCTCGCGAGCATGTTCGCCCTGGCGGTATCGTCGCAGTTCACGAGATGGATTGCACCCGTGGAGTCCAGTCCAATCCTCGAGTAGAGCTACTGCACCAGATAGAAGCGTTGTTGCAGACCGCCTTCAGGCAAATGGGCACCGCTGCTGACGCGGGCGGGCGGCTCGTTCAGTTGGTCGCAGACGCGGGACTGCCCGCACCCCATCTGTTCGCGGAAACAATCGTGGAAAGCGGCGCAGATCAGATGCTGCTGCCGTGGTTCACAGCTACTTTGCGCGAAGTCCTGCCGCGCCTGGCCGCGAGCGGTGTGGTGAGTGAAGATGAGATCGAGATCGACACCCTGACCGAACGGCTACGGCGGGCTGCGGTCGAGTCTCGTAGTCAAATCGAGTTCGTTCCACAGATATGCGGCTGGACTCGCGTATGACGGACGACCACCAGGTCCTGCATGGACGCCCTGCCGGTGTCGCGCTGCAACGGACTAATCCGCGCGCCGCAATCTATCTGACTGACCGGACGATTGAATGAACCACAGCACACCCGGATCGTCGCCGCCGGATCCGTGGTGTCGCACGCGATCACCCGAGGAGGCGATTCACCTGTGTGAAACGGCCTTCTATCCTCATCGGCTGCGGCCATTAGGGCCTTCGAACAAATTCGGCCTCACCCAACGCGTTACCCGCGTCGGGCCAATCACACTAGGTGACATCACCGACGAAACCGACGTCGCACTCGGTTTCGACGAGCCTC
>DASQSQ010000111.1:0-3321 GCA_035642315.1 Mycobacterium sp. | reverse complement strand
AATCGAGTCCACAGTGGCTTCCTGTATGAGCCGTTCGCGGTCGGCGAAGTAGCGGTGCAGCGTGGTGCGCCCGACCCCGGCGGCGTCGGCGATGTCGGGCAGCGTGGCTGACCGATTGCGGGCCAGCACCGATGCGGTGGCCGCCAGGATCGCGGCCCGGGTGCGCGCCTGCGAGCCGGACAGCTGTTCGTGCGAGGTGGCCATGGTGTGATCCTATCTCGTCCCGTAATGGAACGTTGACACTCCATTACGGAGCGAGTAAGTTCCTAACTTGACCGATGGAAGTCCAATGCGGGACTTGACCTCGCAAGCGAGCGTCCGACCCCGGTGGAGGTAAGGAAGACATGTCACAAGAGCGCACACTCATTCGCGGCGGCACCGTCATCACGATGGAGCCCGGGGTGCCCGATCAGGTGGCCGACATCTTGATCGAGGGCGATCAGATCGCCGCTGTCGGACCGGACCTGAACGTCGCGGACGGCTCGGCCCGAATCGTCGATGCCGCCGAGCACATTGTCGTCCCCGGATTCATCGACACCCATCGACACGTCTACCAGATACTCCTGCGCGGGCTGGGCTCGAATTGGTCACTGATCCAATACCTAGCGGCGATCATCGCCACCGTCGGCCCGCACTTCACCCCCGAGGACCTCTACCTGGCCAACCGGTTGGGCGCGCTGGACGCCATCGATTCCGGCGTCACGGCCGTGTTCGACTGGTCGCAGAACCAATCGACGCCCGAACACACCGACGCGCTCATCGCCGGACTGGAGTCGACGTCAATCCGCGCAACATTCGGCAGCGGGGCCAATCAGGCCGACTGGCTCGAATGCTTGGCACCACCGCACCTCAGCACGGTGCCGACGAACGCGGCCGAGGTGCGGCGGCTGCGCGCCCGATATCCGTCCGACACCGGGCTGCTGACCATCGGGATGGCCGTGCGGGGACCCGAGCTAAGCACCATCGACGTAATGGAGCAGGACTGGGCGTTGGCACGAGAACTCGGCATCCGGCTCAACATGCATCTGGGCCAGGCGGAATTTCCCGGTCGGCCCCATGTGGTGGCGCTGAAAAACGCCGGGCTGCTGGGCGACGATCTGACGTTCGGGCACTGCAACTATCTCACCGACGAAGAGATCACGTTGATGGCCGATCACGGTGTCACCGCCAGCGTCACCCCGGAAGATGAAGCCAACATGGGCCACGGCTGGCCGGCGATCGGGCGTCTGATCGCCGGCGGGGTGTGGCCCAACCTCGGGGTCGACACCTGCCTTGCCGTTGGCGGCGACCAATTCACAGCGATGCGAGTCGCCTTGGCGATTACCCGTGCGCAGCACAACGACGGCGTCCTAACCTCGGGTGCGAACCCGTGGTCGCTGAGTTTGACCACCCGCGACGTACTGAGGATGGCCACGCTCGAAGGCGCGCGGGCGCTCGGTCAGGAGCACCGGATCGGCAGCATCGCGCCGGGCAAGCAGGCCGACCTGGTCGCCATCAACACCGCCGACATCTCCATGACCCCCGTCATCGATCCCGTTGCCAGCGTCGTGCACAGCGCCGGTCGCGCCGTGGTATCCGACGTCTTCATTGCCGGCCGGCACGTCAAGAAGAACGGAACCCTCGTCGGCGCCGACATCGCTGGTCTGCATGCCGCGGCCACCCACGCCACCGCAAACCTGCTCGAGCGGTGCGGCATCACCGCCGGCTGGGTGCCGTCGGCCCCGGTAGCTGCGGGGTGATCACGGTCAATAACGAGAAAGGAAGGAACCGACGTGTCATCTGAGAGAGCGGCCGGTAAGAACCTCAGCGACGTCGCAGCGCCGTCGGTGCCGGGGAAGGACTACTGGGTCGCCTTATGCACCCCTCCGGAGACCGCAAGCCAGGACGACATCGCGGCTACCCTGCCTACTCATCTGGAATGGGCGCGCTCCGCCGAAGACCGCAACCAGCTGTACATGGCCGGCCCGCTGCTGAGCGGTCCGGAGGTTCGCATGGGATCGGGCATCATGATCTTCCGCGCGGCCGACGAAGCAGAAGCTAGAGCGATCGTCGGTCAAGATCCCCTCGTGACCGCCGGACTGCGGACCTTCGATCTGTACCAATGGCAAGTCAACGAAGGCAGCGTATATCTGCGCCTCTCCCTGAGTCACCACACCTACGACTGGCGGTGAGCCGCAAAGTATCCGGCAAACAGAACAGCGATAGTCACATGGGCCGCAGTATTGCCGCCGGCCGGCAACCGAGCGCTGGTTACCGCAGGCAGCCGCGACATTCGGCCCGCGATCGCGCTATTGGAGGAGGTTGACCATGGCCACCGATGCCAAGGTGTGGTTCATCACCGGCGCGTCACGCGGACTCGGCCTGCGGTGGGCTGCTGCTGCGCTGGAGCGCGGTGATCGTGTGGCGGCCACGGCACGTGACATTGCCCCGCTGGCCGACCTAGTGGAGCTGTGCGGTGAAAGGGTGTTGCCGATTGCGCTGGATGTGACTGACCGCCAGGCCGGTATCGTCGCAGTCGATCTGGCCTGCGAGTGGTTCGGGCGCCTAGACGTCTTAGTGAACAACGCCGGATACGGCCAGTTCGGTTTCATTGAAGAAATCTCGGCACAGCAGGCGCGCGATCAATTCGACACCAACGTGTTTGGCGCTCTGTGGCTTACGCAGGCGGCGCTGCCGATCATGAGAGACCAGCGCAGCGGGCACATCATTCAGGTGTCCTCGATCGCGGGTATCACCGCGTTCGCCGGTGCCGGCATCTACAACGCCTCCAAATGGGCGTTGGAAGGCTTCTCCGAGGCGTTGGCGTGGGAGGTGGCACCGTTGGGAATCCGCGTCACCCTCGTCGAACCTGCTATTGACGCCACCGGCTGGCGTGACGCGACCCAGCACGCCACTCCGATCGACGACTACGCCGACCTACATCAGGCGGCTTCCCAGGCCATCAGCGACAAACTCGCGGCTCGCCACGACCCCGCAGCAGCGGCAACGGCCTTGCTCGACGTCGTCGACGCACCCGATCCACCGCTGCGAGTGATTCTCGGCAGCGACGCCCTACGGATCGCCGCGGACGACGACCAACGCCGCCTGACCACCACGTCAAGATTCGCAGCGCGCACGGATACGCACGAAGGCGAATCCCGCAAGAAAACCGGACTTGAGCCGCAGAAGAAAAGGGATCGCTCCGTTGGATTTCAAGCTCTTTCGTCCTAGACAGTCACGACGAGTTTCTTGGCAGAGACGCCCGCTTTGAGTCGCTGCAACGCATCAGGGAGCATGGCAAGCCCGTGCCCGACGACAACAGGCTCGGGCGCGGCGCGGTAC
>DASQSQ010000110.1:0-2655 GCA_035642315.1 Mycobacterium sp. | reverse complement strand
AACTCGGGCTCGGACTCGCCGAGATCGGCGAACTTCGATCCAATGGCGTGATCTGACGTGCGTTTCGCGCCCGTCACGCTGTCGGATTCCGAACAGCAACTGCGCACGGAGGTCCGCGACTTCCTCGCCGCCGAACTCCCGGCCGGGTCGTATCGACCGGGGCTCGGCATGCATGCGGTGCATTCTCCCGAGTTCTCGCAGCGCTTGGCCGCCCGCGGATGGGTGGGGATGGCGATCCCGCCCGAGTACGCCGGACATGGGCGAAGTCCGGTCGACCGGTTCATCGTCGTCGAGGAGTTGTTGGCGTCCGGTGCACCGGTCGGCGCGCACTGGGTGGCGGATCGCCAGACTGCGCCGGTGCTGATGGCCTTCGGTACCGAGGACCAGCGACAACGCTTTCTGCCCGCAATTGCCGCCGGCGACTGCTTCTTCTCCATCGGCATGTCCGAGCCGGAGGCCGGCTCGGATCTTGCTGCCGTGCGGAGCCGAGCTCATCGCGTTCCAGGCGGGTGGTCGGTGAACGGGACCAAGATCTGGACGAGCGGCGCGCACGTGAACCATTTCTTCGTCGTGCTGTGCCGGACTTCGGCGTCGAATGGTGACCGACATGCGGGCTTGTCGCAGCTGATCGTCGACCTGTCCTCGCCCGGGATCACCGTTAATCCGATCCCCTTCCTCGACGGCAGTCATCACTTCAACGAGGTGGTGCTCGAGGGGGTCTTCGTCCCCGACGACATGGTCCTGGGCGAGCTGGACAGCGGGTGGGGTCAGGTCACCTCCGAATTGTCCTACGAGCGGTCCGGGCCCGATCGGTTCTTGTCGACTTGGCAGCTACTCGAGTCATACGTGGCCGAGCACGGTGATCAGCTCGAGACCGCGTCAGTGGAGGCCGTGGGCCGCCTGGCGGCTCGCGTATGGACCGTTCGCCAACTGTCACTCTCGGTAGCGCGATCGCTTGAAGCGGGCATGCGCCCGGCCGTCGAGGCGGCAATGGTCAAAGACCTTGGCACCACGCTTGAGCAGGAGGTCGTGTCGACGCTGCTGCGCTGCGTCGATGAGGATCCCGACCCGTCGTCGTCATCGTTGTTCGAGTCACTGCTCGCGCAGGCCGTCGTGATCTCACCCTCGTACACCATCCAGGGCGGTACGACCGAGGTGTTGCGCTCGGTCGCGGCCAAGGGCCTGAGAGGGACCCGGTGAGTACCCGTCGACGCACGGGGAAAGGAGGCAGCGATGGGTGACGAGCTACTCACCGAGACGTTGTCCCAGCTGTTCTCAAAGCACTGCGGGCCGGCCGAACGGCAGCGGGCCGAGACTGACGGCTGGCTGGATGGGTGTTGGGACAAGCTCACCGAGTCCGGGCTCGCGTGGGTCGGGATCGCCGAAGCGGTCGGGGGGTCCGGCGGCGACCTGTTGGATGCCGCCGTGCTGGTTCGGCAAGCCGGTGTGCACGCGGTACCGCTCCCGCTGGCCGAGGGCGCAATGCTGGGAGGGTGGCTGGCAGAACGCGGCGGTATCCAGATCGGCGACGGGCCGGTGAGTGTTGCCATTCCCCGACGGGGCCATCGGTTGGAGTTGGACGGTCTTCGCCTGTCGGGGCGCCTCGCGCGCGTGCCATGGGGAAGTCGGGTCTGCGCGGTGCTCGCGGTTGCGAATTCACCGCGCGGGGATCGCATCGTCAGTTTTGATCCGCGCGCATGTGCGCTCACCCCTGGGCGGAACCTGGCCGGCGAACCACGTGACGCGTTGCTGCTCGACGGTGTCGTCGTCGCCGCGGACGACGTGGGTGATGCACCGGATGGTGTGGAGCTCGAGCTACAGATGCGAGGTGCGCTGTCGAGGGCGCTGATGATTGCCGGAGCGGCCGAGTCGGTGGCCGAGATGACTGCGAGATACGCATCCGATCGCCACCAGTTCGGCAGACCGATCATCGCGTTCCAAGCCATCGCCCATCGCCTGGTGCAGTTGACCTCGGAGGCTGAGGCCGCCGGCCTCGCCGCCGAGGTAGCTGCTCGCCGGTTCGCTCAGGTGGGCGGCACGCTGGCCGCCGACCTGCCCGATGCGGCCTTCGATGTCGCGGTGGCCAAGGCGGCCACAGCACGTTCGGCGGCGAATGTTGCCGCCCATTCCCACCAGGTTCACGGGGCGATCGGCATGACCCAAGAGTTTGCCCTGCACCACTTCACCCGACGGATCTGGGCCTGGAGCCACGAGTGGGGCACTGAACGAGACTGGTGCCGAACGATCGGCCGCGCGCTCGTTGACGGTGGCGCGCCGCGACTATGGCCACGGATGACCACTGGGCTGGTCGAGACGACTAGTCGTCGGCAACCGTCAGCAACCGCGTAAGCCTGCTGACGCAGGGTAGGGTCTCGAGCGGTTCGACCATTGTCGAGACCTCATCGATGGCGTCGGCAACGTGACTGCCACTGGTGTAGTCGGCGACCTCGCCCCGACGTCGTCGATGGGGAGTGGACGCCAAGGCGACCCGGGTGTCTCGGGAACGACGATCTCGTGACGTTCCCGTCTGCCGTCCACGATGCGCACCGAGCGGCGAGCCCACCGTTACCGCCTCGGTGCGCGGTGTCGAGTTGGGGGCCGATCCTGAGGTCGATGCGTTCAAGAAGGCGTTGGACCTCGGGCCGCCGCACCGAC
>DASQSQ010000109.1:0-15832 GCA_035642315.1 Mycobacterium sp. | reverse complement strand
CGACGTCGATACCGACCGGATGACCGGTCACCGGCAACGGATTGGCGGGGACCTCATCGAAGGACAGCACCAGCCTCCAGCGCCGACTTTGTCGCTTGATCTGAATCGTCTTGACCCGGCCCGCCACCTCGCGATGCAGATCAACCCTGACCTGGCCGATGCCCTGCAGATACACCCGGCGGCGCTCGGGCAGCCAGCGGGCACCGTCACCGTCTTTGGGCCACTCCACGCTGTCGAACCGGCCGGCACCCTTGAAGCGTGGATACCCCGGCTTCACACCGGCTTTCGCTGTCTTCACCCGGCGGAAAAACTCGGCGAACGCCTTGTTCAATCGCCGCAACGTCGCTTGCTGACTGGAAAACGACCACACCGCTTGATCCGGGCGCACCGCACGCATCTCGGTCAGCTGCGCCGACTGATCCCGATAGCTGATCCGCGTCTTACTTGCGTGCGACCAGCCGTCCCTGCGCTCCTGCAACGCCGCGTTGTAAAGCTCCCGGTGCGCCTCCACACACGCCGCCAACGCCACATGCTGGCGGGCGGTGGGCCGCAACCGAAACACGTACGCCCGCCTCACAGCAGATCCACTCCAGTACACGGAAAGCGACGGCTCAACATGACCGCAACCTATGCAACGACACCGACAAAACCTGCCAGGCCATGGTGTTCACCGGCTCTGATTCCTCCGACGGCTAAAGCCGCCGGTCCCCTCGGGGCACACTGATGGGACTTGTGTATTCCAGCGTCATCGACGCGCCGATCTACGAAGTCTTCGACTGGCACACCCGCCCGGGCGCGATCACCCGGCTGTCGCCGCCATGGCAACCGATGCGCGTCCTCGCCGAAGCGGATTCGCTGCAGAATGGGCGCGCTGAGCTCCGCCTTCCCGGTGGTCTGCGCTGGGTGGCCGACCATCAACCCGACGCCTACGATCCGCCACGACGGTTCGTCGACTCGATCGGCACCGACGGACTGGCCTCATTGCCGGTACGGCTGGCCGTCCGCTGGCGGCATACCCACGAATTCGACGAGGTCGGCGCCGACCGCACGCGGGTGACTGACCGCGTCGCCACCCCGGTACCGGCGCAGGCGTTGCGGGCGATGTTCGCTTACCGGCATCGCCAGTTGGCCGACGACATCGCCGCGCACCG
The DNA here is from genome assembly GCA_035642315.1 of Mycobacterium sp. Taxonomy (GTDB): domain Bacteria; phylum Actinomycetota; class Actinomycetes; order Mycobacteriales; family Mycobacteriaceae; genus Mycobacterium. The sequence goes on along the minus strand of DASQSQ010000109.1, from coordinate 14,681 downwards.
CCAAGCCGCCGAGCACGGTTTGCGCCCGATAACGGTCGCGGTCACCGGATCGTCGGGGCTGGTCGGATCGGCGTTGTGCGCATTGCTGTCCACCGGCGGCCATCAGGTGATTCGTCTGGTGCGCCGCGCGGCGACCAAACCCGATGAACGCCAATGGAATCCGGACCAACCCGATCCGGATCTGCTGAACGGCGTCGACGCGGTGATCCACCTGGCAGGCGCGTCGATCGCCGGCCGCTTCACCGAGTCGCACCGAGCCGCGATCCGGGACAGCCGGATCGGTCCCACCCGCCGGCTGGCTGAGCTGATCGCGAAATCAGCCGGCGGGCCGAAGGCGCTCATCTGCGCGTCGGCGATCGGATATTACGGCTACGACCGGGGCGAGTCGACCCTCACCGAGGACAGCGATCGCGGCGACGGGTTCCTCGCCGACGTTGTCGACGAATGGGAACAGGCCGCGACGGTGGCCGAGGACGGCGGGGTCCGGGTGGTCCGGGTGCGCACCGGGATCGTGCAATCCCCGGGCGGCGGGACTCTTCGCCTGCAGCTGCCGCTGTTCCGCGCCGGGCTCGGCGGTCGGCTCGGCGACGGTCACCAGTGGTTCTCCTACATCGGGATCGACGACCTCGTCGACATTTACCACCGCGGGCTCTGGGACACCGGGCTGTCCGGTCCGGTCAACGCGGTGGCCGTCGACCCGGTCCGCAACAGCGACTACACCAGCACACTCGCCAAGGTGCTGCGCCGGCCCGCGGTGCTGCCGGTGCCGTCGCTGGGACCGCGGTTGCTGCTCGGCGAGCAGGGCGCCCGCGAACTCGCCTGCGCCAATCAACGGGTGCTGCCCGCCCGGCTGCAACGGGCCGGGCACCGGTTTCGCCATCCCGGCCTGGATCAGACGCTGCGGCATCTGCTCGGCCGCTGATCACAGCCCGCGGTGCGACCCTCGGACGGCGGCGATGGCCTGCGGGTCGCCGTCGAACTCCACGCGCACGGCGTCGCGGCCCGCGACGAACAACACCAGCTCCTGCGGTTCACCGGTCACCGTCACGGGCTCGCCGCGGCCGACGCGGGCGACTCGTCGGCCACCGGTGGTTTGCAGGGTGAGCTGAGCAGGCTGCTTTCCCAACGCCATCCGGCTCAGCAAACCGAGCTGCCGGCTCAGTGCTGCGGCGATCGACTCGTCAAGCACTCTGGGCTGCCACCCGTCGACGGCGCGGCGCACGTCCTCGTGATGGATGAACATCTCGCCGAGGTTGGCCACCGGGTCGAGCAGCCTGAACGGCGAGTAGATCGGCGGCCCGGACGCGACCATCTCGACAAGGTCGTCCCAGCCGGTTGACCGCGCCGTCTGGTCCTGGACTTTGGCGGTGTAACCGGCCAGGAAGGGAATCGAAATGCCTGGCGTGGCGTCCAGGCGCCGTTCCCGCACCACGAGGTGGGCTGCCAGGTCCCGGGTCGTCCACCCGGCGCACAGGGTGGGTGCATCGGGTCCGACTTTGCGCAGGGTGTCAACGAGGGCGCTTCGTTCGCGCCGGGCGGCAGTCATGGCCACACCATAGGCCGCGGCGACTTTGCTCTGGCGAGCGCGCCAGAAGTTCAGTAAGTTAATGTTTAACCTTATGAAGCGAATCTGGGTCCGCCCAGTCAGTGCGTGTTTGTCTTCGTTGTCAGGGGGTATGACCGCGTGAGTCTGAGCCGTTCGAACTGGCGGCCCGATCTTTCGAGAGGGGCTTCGGTGGCCAACCCGGGCGCATTGTCGTTGGTGCCTTCCGCGGAGCCGGCGGCGCTGCGTCAGGAATCCTGGTCGGATCCCGGGCAATTCGACGTCTGGCGGATCGGGGTGCGACGCACGGTGCTGACCCACGTCGCCGAGTTCGTCGCGAACAGATGCGCTGCCGAGTTGGATGAGGCCGGTGTCGAGGTGGCCGGCGAGATCCTGCTGAACTTCCTGACCGGCGGTAAGTGCCTGCGCTCCACGTTCATGTATCTCGGTTGGCTGTCCGGCGCGCCGGACAGCGACGAGGCACTCTACGCCTCGGCCAGCTTGGAGCTGCTGCACGCCTTCGCGTTGCTGCAAGACGATGTGATGGACGATTCGCCGTCACGACGTGGGCGCCCTGCGGCCCATATCCAGTTCAGCGACTGGCACGAAAAGCGCGGGCTCTCCGGAACGCCGCGGCGCTTCGGCGATTCGGCGGCGATCCTGCTGGGCGACCTGTGCCTGATCTGGGCCGAGCAGATGCTGCGGGAGAGCGGCGTCGAGCATCACCGCTTGCAACAGGCGTTGCCGCGTTACGACGCTATGCGCACCGAGCTGGCGTTGGGCCAATTCGCCGATCTCGCAGGCGATGTCCGCGATCTGCCGTCGCTGGCGGTGGTGCTGGAAGTGGCGCGGCGCAAGTCGGGCAATTACACGGTGCGACGGCCGCTGGAGATCGGCGCGGCGATGAGCGGTTGTAGCGACCGCACATTGTCCGGCCTGGGCCGCTACGGCACCGCCATCGGAGAAGCGTTCCAGCTGCGTGACGACCTGCTGGGCGTCTTTGGCTCCGAGGCGGCGACCGGCAAACCCAGCGGCCGAGATCTTGTCGAGCGCAAGGCGACCAGCGTGGTGATCGCCGCACACCAGCTGGCCGACGCGCCCACCCGCCGACAGCTCACGGACCTGATGCATGACGGTGAACTCGACGACACCGCAGTTAACCGTTGGCGCACGCTGATCGTCACGACCGGAGCTGTGCAGTGGATCGAAGACTTGATCAGCGACCGTGTCACGTCGGCGCACGAGGCACTCGACGAACTCCCGCTCGATGAATCGGTACGGGCCGCGCTGGCGACCATGGCTGCCCTGTGCACGGAGCGGACCGAATGATGACCGTGCAGGGTCGAAGGGACCGGGTGGTCGTGGTCGGCGCGGGTTTCGCGGGTCTGGCCGGGGCCCTGCACCTGGCCGGTCGCGGCCGCGAAGTCACGGTGGTCGAACGGGAAAGCTGGCCCGGCGGACGGGCCGGACGGCTCGACGTCGACGGCTACCGTCTCGACACCGGACCGACGGTGCTGACGATGCCCGACATCATCGACGAGACGTTCGCCGCTGTCGGTGAAACCAGTTCGGCACGAATGGATTTGCTTGATGTCGATCCGGCCTACCGCGCCCAGTTCGCCGACGGCAGCAGCATCGATGTGCACAGCGATGCGGATCGAATGGCGACTGCGATCGAGGAGTTCGCCGGCGCCAAGCAGGCCGCGGGCTACCGGCAGCTGCGCGACTGGCTAACCCGGTTGTACCAGATCGAATTCGACGGATTCATCGCCAGAAACTTCGATTCCCCACTGTCGCTGCTGAATCCGCAGCTGGCGAAACTGGCAGCGATCGGCGGATTCCGCAAATGGGATGTCATGGTCAAGCGCCACATCACCGACGCGAGGCTGCGACGAGTGTTCACGTTCCAGTCGCTGTATGCCGGTGTGGCGCCCCGGCAAGCGCTGGCGGTCTACGCGGTGATCGCCTACATGGACACCATCTCGGGTGTTCTCTTTCCGCGCGGCGGGATGCGGGCGCTGCCCGACGCGCTGGCCGCCGCCGCGGCGGACGCCGGCGTGCGATTCAACTACGGCACCACCGTCACCAGGCTGGAACGCGTCGGCAGCCGGGTTGCGGCGGTCCACACCGACCAGGGTCAGCGCATCATCTGTGACGCCGTGGTGCTGACCAGTGAACTGCCGCAAACCTACGCACTGCTGGGCGGCGAACCGCGCCGTGTCGGCACCTTGCGGCCGGCGCCGTCGGCGGTCGTCGTCCACGTCGGCAGTCCCACCCGACTGTCGACGAATCATACACTGGCACACCACAACATCGTGTTCGGCGCCGCGTGGGACGCGACGTTCACCGACATCATCCGCGACGGCCGGCTGATGCGGGATCCGTCGCTGCTCGTGACCAGGCCAACGGCCAGTGACCCGAGCCTGGCCCCGACCGGCCACGACCTGTTCTACGTCCTGGCGCCGGCACCGAACCTCGCCCGCGGCGTCGTCGACTGGTCAAGGATTGGCGACGCCTACGCCGATCAGCTGCTCGATACCGTCGCGGCGCGACTGGTACCCGGCCTGCGCGCCGGCGCGGAGGTGCTGCACGTCGTCAATCCCACTGACTGGGCGCGCCAGGGCATGGTCGCCGGCACTCCGTTTGCGCTCGCCCACACCTTCGCGCAGACCGGGCCGTTCCGTCCGGCTAACACCGTGCGCGGCATCGGCAACGCGGTGCTGGCCGGATCGTCGACCGTGCCCGGCGTCGGCGTGCCGACCGCGCTGATCTCCGGGCGGTTGGCCGCCGACCGCATCACCGGCATCGTCGAGGAATCGAAGCGAAGCGTCGTCACGAGAGCCGGCCTGTCATGATCCGCAGCGAGTTGGACGCCGCCGGTATCGAGGACCCGCAGCTGCGCAACGCGTATCGACGTTGCCGGGAAATCAACGCCGCTCACGGCCGCACCTTCTTTCTGGCTACCAGATTGCTTGCGCCCGAACAACGTCCGCCGGTCCATGCGTTGTACGGCTTTGCCCGCTACGCCGATGACATCCTCGACGACCTCAACCCGAACCTGGACACCGCGGTCCGCGCGTCGCGGCTGCAAGAGCTGTCCGACGAGTTCTTCGCGCACACCGATCACCCAAGCAATCCGTTGCTTGCGGCGGTCGGCCACACCGCCCGCCGCTACGGCATCAGCGACGGACTGTTCGACGACTTTCTGGTGTCGATGCGGATGGACCTGACGGTCACCACTTATCGCGATCGTGCCGCGCTCAACCTATACATGAAGGGCTCCGCGGAAGCGATTGGCCTGCAATTGCTTCCGATCCTGGGGACCGTCGGCCCGACCGAGGACGCCGCGCCGTATGCGGCAGCGCTGGGCAGAGCCTTCCAACTCACCAACTTTCTGCGGGACATCGACGAAGACCTGAGCCGACACAGGGTTTACCTGCCCGCCGACGAACTAGCCGCCTACGACGTCGATCGCGACCTGTTGGTCTGGTGCCATGTCAATCGCCGCACCGATCATCGGGTGCGCAATGCTCTGGCCGATCAGCATGACATCGCACGCCAGATCTACCGATACGCCGAAGGTGGAATCTCCTTGTTAGCACCCCGTTCACGCGCCTGCGTGGCCACGGCGCTGACGCTGTACTCGGAAATTCTCGACCGCATCGAAGACTGCGACTTCGCCGTGTTCAGCCGGCGTGCCACCGTGGGCACCGCGCGACGACTGGGCGTCGCCGGCACCGGGTTGCTGCGGTCATGGCGGGCGCGGCTGATGCATCCGCCCTCATCAGCTGATCGCCGATCCGGTGTGGCGTGATGGATCGCTGGCAATACCTCATCGTCCTGGCGGCTTGCCTGGCGATCACGTTGCCGTTGGAGATCTTTGGCGACGGTGTTTACCGCCAACCGTGGCGGGCGGTGCGGGCCATCGTGCCGGTTGCGGCGGTCTTTGTGCTCTGGGATGAAGTGGCGATCGGCGCGCACGTGTGGACGTACAACCGCGTCTACATCGCTGGCGTCGATATCCCGTTTCAGATGCCGATCGAAGAGGTCTTGTTCTTCGCCGTCATCCCGGTGTGCGCATTGCTGACCTATAGCGCGGTAAGCGCCATTCTGGAACGGTTCAACCGCCGATGACCGGCCTGGGGTACACCGCGCCGGCCGTGCTGGCTGTGCTGGCTGTCTGTGCACTCGAATTGCTGGTGTTGCGTACCGGGCTTTTTCGGCGTCCGGCTTACTGGTTGTCGATGCTGATTGTGGTGGGATTTCAAATCTTGGTGGACGGTTGGCTGACCAAACTCAGTGCTCCGATCGTCATGTATGACGATCGGCAGATCACCGGTATCCGGTTTCCGTTCGACATCCCGATCGAAGATTTCCTGTTCGGCTTCGCATTGGTCACCGCGGTTCTGCTGCTGTGGGAACGGCAACGTGAGCATCGGTAGCACGGGACTGCCGCGGCGCGACGTGCCGGCCGCGTTCGACGTCGGCGCGCACGCCTACGACCGGCTGGTTGGTGCAAGCCCCGGATACCATGCCCACCTGCGACTTTCGGCGCGTCGCATGCGCCTGCCCGGCCGTGGGCAGGGCCTGCGGTTGCTCGACGCCGGCTGCGGCACCGGCGCGTCGACAGCTGCGCTGCTCAGAATCGCCCCGCAGGCCGAGATCATTGCCGTCGACGCGTCACGGGGCATGCTCGACCAAGCACAGGCCAAGCAATGGCCGCTGTCGGTCCGGTTCGTGCACTCCCCCATCGAGGCGCTCGCCGAAAACGGCGTCGCCGGACCGTTCGACGGCATCCTGGCCGCCTATCTGATTCGCAACCTCTCGGATCCCGACACCCAGCTGCGCACTTTTCGCCGCATGCTGCGAGCCGGTGCCACGCTTGCCGTTCACGACTACTCGGTGCGCGACTCCCGGGCCGCCACCTGGGTTTGGCACGCCGTGTGCTGGGGCATCATCATTCCGTCCGGCTGGCGGCAAACCGGCGACGCGACGCTGTACCGACATCTGTGGCGCAGCGTGCTGGCATTTGACGGGGTGCGGCAATTCCGGCATCGGTTGCGCGACGCCGGGTTTGCCGCGGTGCACAGCGAAACCATGCCCGGATGGGAGACCAACATCGCCCACACCTTCCTCGGGGATGCGCCGCGATGACCGATCGTCGCCGCCGGACGCATCCGGCACCCACGGGACTGCCAGGTGCCGAGGCGCTGTCGTCCCGACCGCGCGCGGTCGTCGTCGGGGCCGGCATCGCGGGCTTGGCCGCTGCGACGGGCCTGGCCGAACGCGGGGTCAGCGTCGACATCATCGAACGCGAGGAGTACCTGGGCGGGCGGGTCGGCGCCTGGACCGAGCAATATCGCGGCGTCGAGGTCGCAATGAACCGCGGCTTTCACGCCTTCTTCCGCCAGTACTACAACTTGAGGGAACTGTTGCGCCGCGTCGACCCGCGGCTGTCCATGCTGACACCGGTGGACGATTACCCGCTGATCGACGGCGCCGGCCGGCGGGACAGCTTCCGTGGCCTGCCCCGCACACCCCCGTGGAACGCGCTGGCATTCGCGTTGCGCAGTCCCACCTTTCGGCTTCGCGACCTGGCCAGGATCGATGCACGTGCCGCCGGGCCGCTGGCCGCGGTGTCGGTGCCCGCCATCTATCGCCGCCTTGATCACATCGACGCCGAAACCTTTTTGAAGAGCCTCAATTTCCCCGAGGCGGCGCGCCATCTGGCTTTCGAAGTGTTCTCCCGCAGCTTCTTCGCCAGCCCGATGCAACTGTCGGCCGCAGAGCTGGCGACCATGTTTCACATCTACTTCCTCGGCTCCAGTGAAGGCCTCATTTTCGACGTCGCGAACGCCAACTACGACACCGCGCTGTGGCAGCCACTGCGGCGATATCTGAGCGAACTCGGCGTGCGGTTTCACCAAGGCACGGCTGTGGCAAGCATCGACCGCGGCAATGCCCGCAGGTTCCGGGTGCGCACCGATGCCGGTGACCGACTGGAGGCCGACGCAGTCGTACTGGCCACCGATGTGGCTGGGCTGCAGCGGATTATCGGGGCATCCGCAGGCCTCGGTGACGATCTGTGGCGGGCACGAATAGCTCGGTTGCGCACCGCGCCGCCGTTCGTGGTGCACAGGCTTTGGCTCGACCGTCCGGTCGCCACCGATCGGCCCGCGTTTCTGGGCACCGCAGGCCACGAACCGCTCGACAACATCAGCGTGCTTGACCGCTACGAACTCCAAGCCGTCCACTGGGCACGCCAACACGGCGGATCGGTCGTCGAATTGCATTCGTATGCCGTTGAATCCGCGCAACCAAAGGACGCCATGGTCGGACGCCTGCATGAGCTCTATCCCGAAACCGCTGGCGCGCAAATCTTCTACGAGCAGATCCTGCAACGCCACGACTGCCCGCTGTTCGCACCCGGGACTTACGCGCAGCGTCCCGGGGTAACCACACCGCTGCCCGGGCTGCTGTTGGCCGGTGACGGGATCCGCATCGACTTGCCGGTGGCGTTGATGGAGCGCGCGGCCACCACCGGCTGGTCAGCAGCCAACCAGATGTTGGCGCAGTGGGGAATTGCCGGGCATGCCCTATGTACGGTTCCCACCCAAGGCCGCTCGGCGTTGTTGCGCTTCCTTGCCGGGCGAGAAAGGCTTTCTCCGCGATGACTATCGGTGATTACATGCGGCGGCGCTGGCCGAAGGATTGGCCGCTGCAGGCCATCCCGCCAGTGACGTGGGCCGACCAGCGCCCCACTTATCGCGACGCCCAGCCCGCGATCATCAACGCTGCGCTGGAGCGATCGCAACGCAGGCCCACCGGCAACTGGTATGCATTCGCCGCCAGTCGCGACGTACGGGCCGGCCGGCCCTTCGGCACGAAAGTCGCCGGTGTCGAATTGGTGGCCTGGCGCGATCAACGCGGGCGGCTATCTGTCGGTCCGCGCAGTTGCCCGCATCTGGGCGCCGACCTCGCGACCGCAGTGGTGCATCGCGGTGCGCTGATCTGTCGATGGCACGGCCTCTGCCTCGACGGCGACGCAGACGAATTCGGCTGGAAGCCGTTGCCCAGCCACGACGACGGGGTACTGGCATGGGTGCGCCTGGATAGCGCTGGCGGTGAACCGCCGCTGGCTCAGCCGGTGATCGCGGCCAGGCCGACCGGCGACACTCTGGACGCCGTCGCCCGCCTGGTCGGTGCGTGCGAGCCCGCCGACATCATCGCCAATCGCCTAGATCCATGGCACGGCTCCTGGTACCACCCTTATTCGTTCACTCGCCTCGAGGTGCTGACCACTCCGACCGAAGACGCAGACCGGTTCCTGGTCACAGTGACGTTTCGGGTCGGCCGCGTTGGCGTACCCACCGTCGCGGAGTTCACCAGCCCGGAGGCACGAACCATCGTCATGCGCATCCTGGACGGTGAGGGATCCGGAAGCGTCGTCGAAACTCACGCCACGCCAATCGGTTTGGATTCTGATGGTCGTCCGCGTACCGCGGTCATCGAGGCCATCATCGCCCACTCCGATCGGACCGGATTCAAGCGGGCTCGCCGTGCTGCCCCGCTGATTTCGGGGCTGATGCGCTTTGCCGCATCCCGGCTGTGGCGAGACGACCTCGCCTATGCCGAGCGCCGCTACCAGCTACGCGCCGACAGGTAACCGGCGCGCCGCTGTACAGCCGAGGTGATATCGCGGCAGATACCTCTGAACACCGCGTCACGAAACAGTCGGGACATCGTCCAAAATGCTTCACCGGCAAGGCCATACGGCGCAAACAACGCACGTTGGCGATAGCGGCAGCGCCCACCGCCGTCGTCGTGCACCGACAGCTCAAGCCACAGCCGACCGGGAAGCGGGATGTCCGCGCGAAGCCGCAGCAGGTGTGGCCGGTCGATGTGCTCGACACGCCACCAATCCAGCGCCTCACCGGGATGCAGGCGATGCGGAAGCCGGAGCCCTCGGTCCACCTTGGCCGTCCCGGCGATTTGACCGAGCCACCCACGCAGGCCCCACGCCAGCGGTGTTGCCGACCAGCCATGCTCGGCGCCGATCGAATCGAAGACCTGCCATAGGTTTTCGGCGTCGGCGTGGACGTGGCGTTCGCAGACCTGCTCATGCAGCGATCCACCGGCCCAGGAAGGGTCGGTAGGCAGTGGCCGCGACGGTGAGTTGTCGTCGCCGTGCCGCGACCAGCGGGTCTGCAGCTCGCCGTCTCGCAGCCGGGCCAGGGCCAGTTCGACTGCGTCTTCGTAGTGGGTCAGTCCACCCGCGGGGTCGGGGATGTGTTCGGCGATGTCGTGCTCAGCACAAACCACGTCGTTTTCCAGGGAGTCCATCAGCGACGAGGCGAGGGCGCGTGGCAGCGGGGTAATCAGGTTCACCCAATGCGACGAGAGCCATGGAGTCAGCACCGGCACCGGAATCGCGATCCGGCGCTGCAGCCCGGCGATCGCCGCGTATTTGCGGATCATGTCCGTGTAGGTAAAGGTGTCGGGACCACCAATATCGAGGGCCCGGCTCACCTCGGCCGACAGCTCTGCCGCTTTGGTCAGGTAGTACAGCACGTCGCGCACTGCAATCGGCTGAACCTGGGTTCGCAGCCACCGCGGCGTGACCATCAACGGCAGTCGTTCGGTCAGATATCGCAGCATCTCAAAGCTGGCCGACCCTGCGCCGATGATCGCCGCCGCACGCAGTTCCACCGTCGGTATTTTCGATTCCTGGAGAAGCCGACCGACCTCTTCGCGCGAGGCCAGATGTTCGGACAGCTTCTGCTGAGCGGGAATGATGCCGCCGACATACACGATTCGCGAAAGTCCGGCTTGCGCGACAGCATCGGCGACAATCGAAGCCGCGCGCGCATCGAACTCGACGAAATCCGCTCGCAGCAGCGAGTGCACCAGGTAGTAGAGGACTTCTTGCCCGTCCAGCGCTCGCCGCACTGCTTCACCATCAGTGACATCGCCCTCGAGCACGTCGACCTGCCCGCGCCATGGCACGAGGTCGAGCTTGGTCGGCGTGCGCGCCATCACCCTGACGTCGTGACCGGCCGACAGCAATGCAGGAACCAGCCGGGCGCCAAGGTAGCCGGTGGCGCCGAATACGACGCAACGCATGCTTACTCCTCCATATCTAATTCACAAGCTTAATAGTTAATAATTTGGTGTCAAATTTGGACGCGCCTTTAGGGGCAGGGACGGCGCGGACGCAGACGAAAACTTCGGCAAGGTGGCACGGCCGAGCGGAAGTGCCACGGCCAGAACGTGAAAGACATGAGGAGGCATTCTTCTCAAGAGTCCGGCGCCTTCCGTTGCAAATATCGCACAGCGGCTTTTACGGGCAATCCTGTGTATAAGTGACGCATTTGCCGCTGAATATCCGCCGATGGTGCTTACCTGCGCTAAGCGACTCAAGTCACCAGATGTGGAGTTGAGTAGATCCAGCCGTCCGGGTCGTGGTGCATTGCTGCCGATCGGCAGGTGCCTGGGCCCAGGTGTGGCACACTTTTTTGGTTGAGACCGTATCGCCGCCGATGAATCGGGATTCCGATACGCTTCTCGGAACAAATCGCCAAGAAAGATGCGGTTGGGTGACTAGTCGGGGAAAAGAAAGTTCACCGCCGAATCGGGAAGACCTGGAAAAGCTGATGTCCGCAGACATGCGGGCGGTCACAGCGCAGTCTGACCGGTTGGGTCGTTATTTCGCGCGCCAGAACGACGTGAGCGGCAACGACTTCCACGCCTTGCTGCACGTGATGGTTGCCGAAACTGCCGGAACACCGTTGACCATGGCTCAACTACGGCAGCGCATGGACGTCTCACCGGCGGCGATCACCTACCTCGTCGATCGGATGATCGACGCCGGTCATGTCAGGCGCGAATCGGATCCCGCGGATCGACGCAAAGCACTTCTCCGGTACGAAAACAGCGGTATGGAGCTGGCACACAAGTTTTTCGCTCCGCTCGGCATCCATCTTGGCTCCGCGCTGGCCGAGCTGCCCGATAAGGACCTCATCGCGGCTCATCGGGTGTTCAATGCGATGATCGACGCGATGTCGACGTTTGAGGGTGAACTCGTTGCACAGCAACCCAATTCGGCACCCAAGCGAGCCGCCGCGCAGAACAACAACCTAACAGACGCCAAACTCACCAAAGAGACTGAGCCTGCCTGATTCACGCATCTACGGTGTCACCGTTGCGCTGGACTGCCTCCTGCAGCGGATTGGTATGCACCGCAAGCACATCTGCTTCCACTCGTTTCAGTGCATTCGAGATATCCGAAACGGCAGCCGCTGTCAGCTGCGAGAGGCCAATATTGCCGAACAACAACATATCCGGAGCCACGTCGCGGACAGTGAAGCTCGCGGCCGCCTGCTCCCCCAGTGCGCTGTCCAACATGATCCGCTGCGAGCCGAGCATCATCCCGACACCGAGCCGTTGCGCCGCGGCAGCCAGATTCTTGTTGATCGTGCCGGACAGCTCAGCGCCGCCCGTCATTGCGCCGATCAGTATCGGGGCCCGCAAGGAGCCGCCGAGGAACCGGGTGGTCAGGTCGACATGGCGGAGGCTTGTCTGCGTCAGCGCGTTGTACGGCAGGCGATAACATTCCAACCCGGTCGTGACTCCGGCATACGCAACACGGTCGTCGAGGCACACGTCGATGTGACGTCTTTTGCGGGTGGTCATCCCGCCCGGGTCGGTCGTCACCGTTGTGCAAGCTCCTCTTGATATCGCCGCATGGACTCGATCAACGCGATGAATACGCGATGCGCCGCGGCCAGGTCGGTATCGGGCAAGTCGGCCATCGCGGTGCGGGTGTGCAGTCCCAACGGGGCGAAGAAGGCTCGAGCGGTGCCGAGGCCGGATTCCGAGTAGCGCAGGATGACTTTGCGTCGGTCGCCCGGGTCGGATTGCCGGGTGATGTGACCGGAGGCCATCATCCGATCCACCAGGTAAGTAATTGCCGCGCCAGACAGCCCCATTTGCTGGCGGAGCTCACCAGACGTGATCGGTCGACCCGTGGTTTCGGCGACCATGACATGAAGCAGGGCGCGAAAGTCAGTGGGTCGCACGTCGTGCGCGACGGCAAAAACTCGGCCGATCTGCTCAGATTCGGCCGTCAATATCCGCAGATCGGCCGTGATCTGCGACTCCAGCGCGGCGCGCTCGTCGGCGGTCTGATCAGAGCCCATGACACCTTGCAGTTTATCCGCAATCGGGCATTACTTCAGTTGATTAATACTTCAATCATTGAAAGACTCGACAAGCACGATGAGGTCACGCCGCCGCTGCCGGGCCGGGCAGTCGGTGAACTCGAAGGGAGACAACATGAACAAGGCGACACTGGCTGCCACGACTCTTGCTGTTTCCGCGGCGGCCGGCGTCGGAAGCGTGGCGAGCAGGGCCAGCGTGGATTCCTGGTATTCGCGACTACGCAAGCCTGCCTATGTGCCGCCGAACGCGGTGTTCCCGGTCGCGTGGACCTCGCTGTACACCGACATCGCGGCCACCTCCGCGGCGGCCATCGACCGGCTGCGCGCAGCAGGTCGGCACGAAGAGGCACGCGACTATGTCGTCGCGCTGGGCGTCAACCTGATTCTCAATGCCGGATGGAGTTGGCTGTTCTTCAAGAACCACAAACTCGGCGCGTCAACGGTCGGCGCGGCAGCGCTGGCGGTCAGCAGCGCGGACCTTGCCCGGCGAGCCGCATTGGCGGATCCGCGCGCCGGAGCCGCGCTGCTGCCGTATCCGCTCTGGTCTGCGTTTGCCACCGCGATGACGGGTCATATCTGGGTACTCAACAGGTCATGAGACAGGTTGCCCGGTAATGCCGGCGGTGTTGTGGTTCCGCCGTGATCTCAGACTGCGTGACCTCCCTCCCCTGCTCAATGCCGTCGCCAATACCGATCAGGTGCTTGCCTGCTTCGTGCTCGATCCGCGGCTGGAGGCGTCGTCGGGTGCGCGCAGGATGCAGTTTCTGTGCGATTCGCTGCGCCGGCTGCACGACGACCTGGATGGCCGGCTGCTGGTGACGCGTGGTCGGCCCGAGGAGCGGATTCCAGCCATCGCCAAGGAGATTGGCGCGCAATCGGTGCATGTCTCCGAGGACTTCGCGCCCTTTGGGCGGCGTCGCGACGATCGGGTGCGAGAAGCGCTGGGCGATGTGCCGTTGGTGGCCACCGGATCGCCCTACCTGATATCGCCGGGGCGCGTCACCAAGGACAACGGCGACCCGTACAAGGTGTTCACCCCGTTCTTCGGCCGATGGCGCGAACTGGGGTGGCGGAGACCGGCGCGAACCGGGCCAAAATCGGCACGCTGGGTCGATGCCGCGCAGTTGGGCAAACCCGCGAAACCAGTTGACATACCAGACCCCGGCGTCGAGCTTGACCTGGGCGGCGGCGAGGCGGCCGCGCGCCAGCAATGGACGGCGTTTCTTCGCGGCGGGTTGGACGACTATTCCGACGACCGAAACAGGCCCGACCGAGAGTCCACCAGCCGCATGTCGGCGCACCTGAAGTTCGGAACTATCCACCCGCGGACGATGGTGGCCGACTTGGATCAGCGTCAAGCTGGAGCGCGAGCATATTTGCGGCAGTTGGCATTTCGCGACTTCTACGCCGCGGTGCTGCATCACTGGCCGGATAGCGCCTGGTGGAATTGGAACCGCGACTTCGACGCCATCCAAACCGACACGGGAGCAGACGCCAAGCGGCGCTTCAAGGCATGGAAAGCCGGCGAAACCGGATTCCCGATCGTCGACGCCGGTATGCGTCAATTACGCGAGACCGGTTTCATGCACAACCGGGTGCGGATGATCGTCGCGTCGTTTCTGGTCAAGGACCTGCACCTGCCGTGGCAGTGGGGCGCCAGTTGGTTTCTCGATCAGTTGGTCGACGGCGACATGGCCAACAACCAGCACGGCTGGCAGTGGTGTGCGGGATGCGGCACCGACGCGGCTCCGTATTTCCGGGTCTTCAATCCGGCCAAGCAAGCCGAAAAGTTCGACCCCTCAGGCGATTACGTCCGGCGCCGGGTACCCGAGCTTGCCGACGTCGACGACGTCAGCCTGAGCAACGAGGACCGGCCGCCCGGATATCCCAAACCGATCGTCGATCACGGCGCAGAACGC
>DASQSQ010000108.1:0-4296 GCA_035642315.1 Mycobacterium sp. | reverse complement strand
CCGGCCCAGGTCGTCGAGGCCTTGCTTGCGCAGGCGGAGAGCTTCAAGCACCGCATCGCCGACACCCGGCTACTGCTCAACAACGCCCTGGAGGCCGGCGAGACCGTATTGCTGGAAGGTTCGCAGGGCACTCTGCTCGACGTCGACCACGGCACGTATCCGTATGTGACGTCGTCGAATCCGACCGCCGGCGGGGCCGCCGTCGGGTCCGGCATCGGACCGACCCGCATCACCACGGTGCTGGGAATCCTCAAGGCCTACACCACTCGGGTCGGCTCGGGCCCGTTCCCCACCGAATTGTTCGACGAGAAAGGCGAATACCTGTCGAAGACCGGCGGCGAGTTCGGCGTGACCACCGGGCGCCGTCGGCGCTGCGGCTGGTTCGACGCCGTGATCGCCCGCTACGCCACCCGGGTCAACGGCATCACCGACTACTTCCTGACCAAGTTGGACGTGTTGTCCAGCCTGGAAACCGTCCCGGTGTGCGTCGGCTACACCGTCGATGGCAAACGCACGCATGACATGCCGATGACCCAGAGCGATCTGGCCCGCGCCGAACCGATCTACGAAGAGTTGCCCGGCTGGTGGGAGGACATCTCTGACGCACGGACGTTCGACGACCTGCCGGCCAAGGCGCGTGATTATGTGCTGCGGCTGGAAGAGCTTGCCGGAGCGCATGTTTCGTGCATCGGTGTCGGCCCGGGCCGCGATCAGACCATCGTGCGCCGCGACGTCCTGGCGGCGCGCCCGTGACGGATTCCTCGCAGAGCCCGGAACAACTCGATCCCGATTACGACCATCACGGCGGCTTTCCGGAGTACGGCGCCGCCAGCCCGGGGCCCGGTTTCGGCCGGTTCGTCACCGCGATGCGACGGCTGCAGGATCTGGCGGTGTCCGCCGACCCCAGCGACGACGTCTGGGAGGACGCCGCCCACCGCGCCGAGGCGCTATCCGCGCTGCTCGCGCCGTTTCATGCTCCCGAAGGCCAGGGCCCGGCCGGCCGATCACCGCAGCTGCCGGGAATGGGCAGCTTGCTGATGCCGCCCTGGACGATGAGCAGATTCGACCCCGACGGAGTCGAAATGCGGGGCTATTTCTGCCGATTCCACGTGGGCGGCAACGGGGCGGTGCACGGCGGTGTGCTGCCGCTGTTGTTCGACCATGTCTTCGGGATGGTGGTGCACGCCGCCGGCCGGCCGATCAGCCGCACCGGCTTCCTGCATGTCGATTACCGCAAGATCACCCCGATCGACACCCCGCTGGTGGTCCGCGGACACGTCGCCGCGACCGAGGGTCGCAAGGCGTTTGTCCGCGGCGAACTGGTCGACGGCGACACCTTGCTGGCCGAAGCCAACGGGCTGATGGTGCGGCTGTTGCCGGGTCAGCCGTAAGTTCCTAGACCCGGCTCCAGGCAGTGATCATGGCTGGCGTTGTCGCGACACCGCCGGCCGCGGCGAGTTCGTCGCGTAGCTGTCGCAGCAGCGCGTCCGAATCGGCGAAGACGTCGTCGGTGACCAGCCCCAGCTTTTCGCGGGCGGGCAGCAGCGACCCCAAAGTGTCGGCGACGAAGGCGATCAGTTCCGTGTGCTCGGGGCCGCCAATCGGAGCGCCGAGTACCAACTGCGGGGTGCTCAATCCTGCCTGCCGGAACAATGCGGGCATGGTCGCGGCGAACGTCGGGTCGAGGCCCATGGTGGTGAAGGTTTCGATGATCGTGTCCCGTGCCGTCCGCCACAGCGGCAAGTCGGGCACGCCGCGCGCCCCGGTCATGTCGAATTCGGAAAACGCGATGAACCCTCCCGGCCGGACCAGACCGGTGAGCTGACGCAGCGTCGCAACCGGGTCGGGCAGGTGCATCAGGATCAACCGCCCGATCACGGCGTCGACGGGCTCGTCCAGCGTGAGGTCGCCGACGGTGGTCTGCTCGAACCGGACCGAGGTGAGGCCGTGCTCGGTGGCGCGGTCGCGGGCGAGTTCGATGATGTCGTCGGCGGCGTCGATGCCGATCACCGTCCCTTCGGGCCCGACCAGCCTCGCGGCCACGAACGACACATCGCCGGGACCGCAGCCCACGTCCAGCACCCGCATTCCCGGCCGCAGACCGGCCAGACGCAACGCTTGTTCGGTGTAGGGGTCGTACAGCCGTGCCTGCAGCAGCAGCCGCCGGACCTCCGCGTCGGCATGGCCGAGAAGATACGTGCTGGCATTGGGCGGCATGTGGTCGAGGGTCACGGCTGGCTCCAAGTCAATTGCGTGATGCAATCGACTATTCCACAGTCACTTTTGTGACGCAATAGACTCCTCAGCGCCCGGGCCGCGCGTCAGTTCGACGTCGCCGTACGCCAGGTTGGCACCGCAGTCGGCGCAGGTGAGTTGCGGGGTAAGGCGACCGCCGCAGTTGCGGTGCAGCGGAAGCTTGGGTGGCCCGTCCGGGGCGAGGTAGCGATCCCCCCACAACAGCAGCGACATCACCACCGGCCACAAGTCTCGGCCCTGCTGCGTCAGGTGGTACTCGTAGCGATCCGGGCGCTGCTGGTAGCGGCGCCGCTCGAGGACGCCGGCTTCGGTCAGCCGCGACAGCCGATCGCTGAGCACGTTGTGTGCAACGCCGAGTCGAGCGCGGAAATCGTCAAACCGGTGCGCCCCCCGCAGGGCGTCTCGAACGATCAACAGCGTCCACCGGTCGCCGACCAGTTCCAAGCTGCGGGCAACCGAGCACACCTGATGCTCGTAGGTGCGAGGAAGCATGACTGCCATGTTACTTGCATCATGCAAGTAACGATTCGGCTTTAGCAGATCCGCGGACCTATCCTTGAGCAGCGTGACGCTTGACGAGTCGACCCAGGGTGGGCATCCCGAGCCTGTGGACACCGACCGGTCCAAGGTGATGTTGCTGGGGTCGGGGGAGTTCAGCCGCGAGCTGGCGATCGCCTTCCAGCGCCTCGGCGTTGAGGTGATCGCGGTCGAGCGGTATGCCGATGCGCCCGCGCACGGGGTCGCCGATCAGGCGGTGGTGGTCAACATGGCCGACTCCGACGAGTTGGGCGCCGCGATCAGGCGGTTTCAGCCGAATTTCGTGGTGACGGCATCTGACGCGGTCGCCGCCGATGCGTTGACGGCCGCGGCCGAAACCGGTGCCGTCGAGGTCTTTCCCACCGCTCGCTGCGCTCGGCTCACCGCCGACCGAGAGGGATTGCGCCGGCTGGCCGCCGATGAGCTCGGCCTGCCGACCGCCCCGTTCTGGTTCGCGGGATCGATCGACGAGCTGCGGGCAGTGGCCGACCACGCCGGCTACCCGTTGCGGGTGCAACCGGTGGCTACCGTGGCGTCAGCGGCGAGTGCGGGGCAGTCCGTGGTGCTGGGACCGGCCGACATCGAGTCGGCCTGGCAGCGCGCGGTGTCGGCCGGCGGTCGACTGGCCCATAACCGGGTGTTGGCCGAGGCTCTCGTCGAGATCGACTTCCACCTCACCCTGCTCACGGTGCGCAGCGTAGGACCGAGTGGGCCGACGATCGAGTTCTGCGCGCCGATCGGGCACGGTGAGGCCATTGGTGACGTGCAGGAATCGTGGCAGCCGCAAGACCTGAGCGTGGCCGCGTTGGACGCCGCCAAGTCCATCGCCGCCCGGATAGTCAAGGCGCTCGGCGGGCGCGGCTTGTTCGGCGTCGAGCTGATGGTCCGCGGCGACGAGATCTACTTCAGCGATGTCACCGCACGACCTTTCGAGAGCGGCCTGGTCACGTTGCGCACTCAGCGGCTCTCGGAATTCGAACTGCAGGCGCGGGCAATCATGGGCCTGCCAGCCGACGCCATCATGATCTCGCCAGGCGCCGCCGAGGTGATCTACGCCGGCCACGACGGGGCCGGCGTGGCGGCCGAAAGCGCCCGGAACCCGGCCGCCGCCGGTGTGCTGGCCGCCGCGCTGCGGACACCAGAGAGCGACGCGCGGGTGTTCGGTCGTCATGAGCCGGAAGGGCGTCGCCCGCTGGGCGTGGCCGTCGTCACCGCCTCGGACGTGAGCAGCGCCCGCAGCCGCGCCCGAGAGGTGTCAGCGGCACTGCGCAGGCTCTGGTAAGCACCGGCGAAGTCCTTCCCCACCAGCGGCGGTCCCCGCCAGGTATGCGACACTCACGCGAGTGAGCTACGCAGGAGATGTCACACCGGAGCAGGCTTGGAAGCTGCTCGGCGAGAACCCCGAAGCGGTGCTGGTCGACGTGCGCACCGACGCCGAATGGCGTTTTGTCGGAGTGCCCGATTTGTCCAGCCTGGGCCGCGAGGTCGTCTACCTCGAGTGGA
>DASQSQ010000107.1:0-12491 GCA_035642315.1 Mycobacterium sp. | reverse complement strand
GCGAGCACGCCCGGGTGGGCAGCCGGGCCCGTGCCGTCGAATTGCTGAAGTCGGTGATGGTGCGCCACCGCGACAACACCCGGCTGCGTTACGTCGAGCCGTTCCGCGCCGAATTGCAGCGACTCGGGCGTCCGGTCTTCGGACCCAGTTTCGAGGTCGGCATCGACACGGACCTGTGCATCCTCAACCGCACTCTCGACGGTTGCACCGTGCCCTATGAATCACTATCGGGCGGCGCCAAGGAGCAACTCGGCATCCTGGCGCGGCTGGCCGGGGCTGCTCTGGTCGCCAAAGAGGACGCGGTGCCGATCCTGATCGACGACGCGCTTGGCTTCACCGATCCGGAACGGTTGGCCAAGATGGCCGAGGTGTTCGACACCTTGGGCGAGCGCGGGCAGGTGATCGTATTGACCTGCACGCCCGCTCGATACGACGGCGTCAAGGGCGCACAGCGAATCGAGTTGTGCGCTTAGGGGCCGCACAGCCCACAACGCCGGCTCTTAATCACCGGGTCCGGGGTTCGAAACCCTGACGGCCCACTCAAAGCCTATTTTCGGAGACCATCAACAGTGCACAACGACGGCGGTCATGGCATTGCCTCGGCCCACTCGATGTGCCCCTCGAAGCCAAGCGTTTTCGCCATGTCACGGTAGCGATCCCGGAATTGGGTGTATCGCGCGGAATCGCCGAGAGCCCGCGCCAAGAGAGCCCGCAGCCGCGATACCCAGATCTCGCGCACAGCGAAGCTGTCGTCGGTCGGCGTCGCTAACCGCTCGATCACGGCCCCGGCCAACCGCTCGATCGCGGCCTCAGCTTCGACCACGTCGCTCGCGGTCCCCCGATCAAGCAGTGTCTCCACCAGAACACCTGTCGCCGGAATGCCCCACCCCAGCAGCCGTCCCTCGCGGAATTGCTCGTCTGCGGCCGCGCGCATGAGCGGTATCGCGCCGTCGCGATCTCCGCGCCGAGCCCTCTCGCGAGCCAAGCAGACCTCGACGATAGGTAAATCGGTTAGGAAGAACCGCCGGCGCCGGAGCACTTCACTGACCTCCGTCAGGATCTGCTGCCCCCGGTCACGCTCCGCGTTCGTCCGGCGGTGCACCAGCGCAATGCCCAGCGTCATCCGGGAGATGGCCAACGCGACATCGTCACCGGATTGTTCGGCAATTCTCAGGGCATCCTGGATCTCGCCCATTGCGCGATCGTCGGCCCTCAGCATGCCCGGCGGTATTGCCGCGGAGTACGAGTAGGTGACGACGGTGGCGTAGGACATGGGATCGGTGCTGCGGGCCATGGCCAGGCCGTGCCGCAGGTCGTAGCGCCATCCGGGACGTCCTAGGCAATAACGGGCCGTAGCCCGCATCGTGTGGGCAAGCGCTAACGGAGACCCGATGATGAAGTTGCCTTTTGAGGGATCACCGTCGGCCCGGTCGATGACCATCTGCGACCACCGCAGCGCGTCCGGCCACTCGGCGCACTCAGCTCTGGCATAGATCGACGCGAGGGACAGGCCCACCGTCAAGGTCGGATCGTCGAGCGACTCGATGAGGGCCATCGCTTCCGATGCCAGCTGCGACGCGTCGCGCAACCGGGCCTGATGCAGGTGATCCATCACCAGCCCCGACATTGCGATCGCCAGTGACGCCTTGTCCCCGGACGCGGCGCACAACTCCCGCAATTCCTCAAAGCGGGCGCCTGTCGCGTGTTCGTGGACTCGCCAGGCGATCCCGCACAACATGGTGCGAGGCGCGATGCGCATGGCCGCTCGTTCACGGTCATCGGCAGGCAGGGCGTCGGCGATCGTCCGGGCACGCTCCCAACTCCGCCAGGCCGCGGCGATGTCGCGGTTGGTCGCCCAGGTTGCGGCCCGCATTTGCCAGCCGTAAGCGGCGCGCCCATCACCGGCCGCCTCCAGATGCTCGGCAATCAAGGCGGCGTTTTCATCGCCCGCTGCCGGGTTACGTGATTCGATGGCGGCCGCGACGCGCCGGTGCAGGTCGGCCAGATCGGATTCGAGCTGCACTGCGTAGGCCACCGTGCGGATCGACGGATGGTGAAACACGTACTCCAGTTTCCGGGTGAAGCGGACTTGATCGATGAGCTGAGCGGCCAGCAGGTCATCCACGACTGGTTCGACACCGACCGCGGCCAGCAGGTCCAGGTCGAACCGCGCACCGAGCACTGCCGCTGCGCCCAGCGTGCGCTTTGCCGTTGCGTCGAGTTGGTCGATGCGCGCCGCGATAGTTGCCTGCAGCGTGACCGGCACGCTTACCTGGCCAACCACTGCCGCCGCGAGGTATGCGCCCGGCTCGCCGCGCAGCACGCCGCGCCCGGCCAGTTCGCGCACAATCTCCTCGGCGAAAAACGGATTGCCGGCTGCTCTCTCGGCGATCCTCTGGCGCAACGCGCCAGTCGACGGATCCGGGCCGACCAGCTCCGAGACCAGTCCCGCGGTTTCTGAATCATTCAGCGGCGCAAGGGCAACGGTTTGGGCATCTGCCACTCGGGCCAACGCGCCCCGATATTCGGGTCGGTAGGTGACCAGCACCAACGAGGGCGTCTGCGACATGACCGTGAGGAAATCGGCCAACAGCGACTCGCTGGCCTCGTCGATCCAATGGGCATCCTCGATGACAAAGACCGCCGGGACCTGGCGGGCCAGCGAGGCCGCATTGACCAGCATGGTCAACCGCCGCCGACGAGCATCCGGATCGATCTTCGGCAGCTCCACCTCGGGATCGGCGATCCCCAGCAGATCGTCAAAGAGCAACAAGTCCTCAGCCATCGCGTCGCGAGCCTGAGCCCGGATATGCGCCCGCGCGGCAGGTGGGTCAAGACCCTCGACGCCGGTGGCTGCCCGCAACAGGCGCGCGACGGCATGGAAGGGGACCTGGCTGGTGTCCGATTCGCAGAAGGCGGTGAACACCTCAACACAGTGGGCATCTGCCATCGCCGAAACTTCACGCACAAGACGGCTTTTGCCGATGCCAGGCGGGCCGACCACGCCGACCACCGCGCCGTGGCCATCAAGTGCGCGCTCCAGCACGCCTGCAACGGCGGACATTTCCGACTGCCGTCCGACCAGATCCGGCTGCGGCCGTGGCGGCCGAACTGCTACCCGGTCATCGTCGTCGGTAATTTCGTCGCGATCGAGCAGCGACAGCAGGCCGGGCAGGTCGGAAAGCTCGGCTACCGCATCCCGACATTCCGGGCACTCTGACAGGTGTGCTTCGAATTCGCGCCGATCCATCTCGGACAATGCGCCCAGCACGTAGGCCG
This sequence comes from Mycobacterium sp., assembly GCA_035642315.1. Taxonomy (GTDB): domain Bacteria; phylum Actinomycetota; class Actinomycetes; order Mycobacteriales; family Mycobacteriaceae; genus Mycobacterium. Next base: position 9,212 of record DASQSQ010000107.1, on the reverse strand, counting down.
CGTCCCACTGTGCGTACTTGTCGCCGTCGGGTCCGCGCAGCCCGGTAACGGTTGCGCCCTGTCCCGGAGAGCCGGTCATTGTGCCACTCCCCTCTCCTGCAGCGTCTGCCGCACGGCTCGCAGCGCGTGATGCAGCCTCGACTTCACGGCGCTTTCGGCGATTCCCAGATCCTCTCCGATTTGCGCGGTTGTCCAGCCGTGACGATACGCGCGTCGAACACATGCGCGATCTTCAGCGGACAGCCGCGCGAACGCGTCAGCGACCACTTTCCGGTTGGCTTCCGTAATATCCATTACCAGCCTTCCAGTTCTAGCACGATTGCGGCGCCGTTTTGGTTCACGACCGGCGCTAGCCGATGGTCAGCGTGCCCAACCGCTCGCCGTGCCATCCGGGAACCGCAGAATCGCAAAACCGCGCGCCGTCGTGCGGGGCGGTGCCACATCTGCGACACGCAGTCGCTACGGTATCCGACCCTCCGCCGCTTCCGGTCCCGCGAGTTTCCCCAGTTCGCCCAAGAATAGGGCGCGCCAGACGCTTGACTAGGCCGTTTCTGCGGTCGAGTCAGTAATGAGGTATGCGAAGTACTGCCGCTCAACGGGACACAACCGGACACAGGGGGAAGCAACCAAAACCGCCTGCGGTTAATCAGCGGGTCCGGGGTCAGCGAGCAATAGCGATGCGCGCTCCTCGACGTACCGCAGTGGATACCGCAGGGCGGCGGCGCTGCCCATCGTTTATTCATCGACAATGAACTGTTGGTCGAAATCTCAGCGGGTAAAGCCGATTGCGGTGTAATCCACATCGGCCAGCCCGGGCGCACCGAAGTTGGCCAGGTTCGTGCGCACCGCGATGTCGCCGGGCGACTGGAACAGCGGCAGGTTGAAGCCTTCCTGCCAGATCATCGCGTCGACCTGGTTGGCGAGGTTGCGCGCTGCGTTCTCGTCCAACTCGGACAGCGTCTGGTCGATCTTGGCGTCGATGCTGGCATTGCCGATCTTGCCGAAGTTGCCCTCGCCGTCCGAGGTGTAGATCTGCGGCAGCGCCGACAACGGGAAAGCGTTTCCCACCCAACCGAATTGGACGATGTCGAAGTCGCCGACGCTCACGTACTGATTGAAGAATCCGTTGCCCGCCTTGACGTCGAGCACCAGCTTGACACCGATCTTCGCCAGGTTTTGTTGGGCCACCAGGGCGATCTGGCGGGCGGCGGGGGAGTCGTAAAGCACGTCGCGGACGACAAGCTGTCGACCGTTCTTTTCCCGCACCGCCCCGTTGAGCTTCCAGCCCAGCGCGTCCAAGTCTTTGCGGGCCTGGTCTGGGTTGTAGGCGGCCGGCGCGCTGTTGTCTTGGTAGCCGAGCTGGCCGACGACGTAGATGTGATTGTCCAGCGGCGTTGGGTGATTGGTCAGGCCGTGCTGGACGATGCTGACGATCGCCTGGCGGTCGATGCCCTTGGAGATCGCCAGCCGCAGCTTCTCGTCGGACAGGATCGATCCGGGTGCGCCGTTGAAGGTGAAGTGATACCAGGTCGGCGCCGGCGCGCTTCGGATCACCACTCCGGGGGTGCGCTCGGCGGTGACCATGTCGTCGAGCGTGCCCAGGCCCGCCGCATCGATCGCGTTGTTTTGCAGGGCGGGGATGACGGCCGACGAGTCGAGCACCAGGAAGGTGATCGAGTTCAGCCGCGGCTTGCGGCCCCACCAGCGGGGATTTCGGGTCAGCACGATGCGCTGCGCGCTGTGATTGATCCTGGACACGATGAACGGTCCGGCCGACGGCCCAGGGGCGTCGAGTTGGCCCTTGTTGAAGACGTCCGGATTCTCCGTCATGCTGCGGGGCTGCATGCCACCGGCGAACATCCCGCGCCACTCCGCGTAGGGCTGGGCGAAAGTGACCACCGCCTGGCGATCGTCGACGCCTCGGGTCACCGACTTCACTCGTTCGAATCCGGCTCTGCTGGCGATCAAGTAACGCTTGTCACGGCCGCTGCACGCGTCGACCTCAGATTTGATGTCTTCCCAGGTGATCGGGGTGCCGTCGCTCCACACCGCTTGCGGGTTAATCGTCAAGGTGACGACCTGCGGGCTGGCACTGGTCAACTCGGCACCGGTGAAGTAGTCGGTGTTGAGCTTCAGCGACCCGTCGGCCTGGGTGATGAACGCCCCCGGCAGCGTCGGCGTGACGACCGACCCGACGTCGGCGGTGTTGCCGTCGATGTTCAGAACATTGAAGTTTGGTGGAAACGAGCTGATCGCAAGCCGCAGGTTGCCGCCGTCGCGCAGCGTCGCCGGGTCCCGCGGGTTGATGTCGCTGCTGGTGCCGACTCGCACAGCCCGCCGCCCGACGACGTCCTTGTAGCCGTCCGAGCAGCCCGTGACGATTACACAAATCAGCACAGTCGCCAGCAGCGCAAACCTGCGAATCACGTTACCCACCGGCGACATCCGGGTGCGCTCGCGGGATGGCGGCCAACAGCCGCTTCGTGTACTCGTGCTGCGGGTTGGTGAACACCTGCTCGCCATCGCCTTGCTCCACAATCTTTCCCCGGTACATCACGGCGACCTTGTGGGCCAGCAGCTTGACCACCGAAAGGTCATGTGACACAAACAGATAAGACAACCCGAAGCGATTCTGCAGATCCAGCAGCAGATTGATGATGCCGGCCTGAATCGATACGTCCAGCGCCGACACCGGCTCGTCGAGCGCCAGGATCTTCGGTCGCAGTGCCAGCGCCCGCGCGATACCGATCCGCTGTTTCTGCCCGCCGGAAAACTCGGCGGGATAGCGGCTGGCGTCGTTATGGCTCAGTCCGACGATTCCCAGCAGCTCGGCGACCCGTTCCTGGCTTCGACGCCGGTCAAACCCGTTGGTAATCAGGGGTTCGGCGATGACGTCGAAGACCGGCAGCCGCGGATCGAGCGACGCGACCGGGTCTTGAAACACCACCTGCAGTTCGGTCCGCAGCTTACGACGGGCGGCCCTGTCGAGGCTTGCGACGTCGGAGCCGAGAATCTCGATGGCGCCGGACTGCGGTGTGGCGAGCTCGAGAATCTGGCTCAACGTCGTCGATTTCCCCGAACCCGATTCGCCGACGATGCCCAGCGTGCGACCTTGCTCCAAGGCAAAGCTGACCCCGTCGACAGCGTGTACTTCACCCACCCGTCTGCGGAAAACCACGCCCTTGGTCAATGCGTAGGTCTTGGCGAGATCGGTGACCTGCAGCACCACCTGCGGATTGGCGACGGCGCCATCGGTCGAAACCGGCTGCGTGGACACATGATAGATGTCTGCCGCACTGCGGCCCTCGACCTCGGAGGTGCGGATGCACGCCGCCCAGTGACCGTCGCGAACCTCGACGAGATCGGGTTCCGTCGATCGACATTCGCTGATCGCCAGGGGACACCGCGGGGCGAACTGGCAGGCATCGGGCAGCGACGTCATCGTCGGCGGCGAGCCCGGGATCGGAACCAGCCGGGTGCCCTGCGGAGAGTCCAGTCGCGGCACGGAGCCCAGCAATCCGGCCGTATAGGGCATCCGGCGGTCACGGTAAAGCTCGTCGACAGCCGCGATCTCGACCGGACGTCCGGCGTACATGACCAGTGCCCGGTCGGCGAACTCCGACACCACACCCAAGTCGTGGGTGATGATCAGCACACCGGCGCCGGTGACGTCGCGTGCAGTTCGCAGCACGTCGAGGATTTGCGCCTGCACGGTGACATCAAGCGCAGTGGTCGGCTCGTCGCAGATCAGCAGGTCCGGGTCATTGGCGATCGCGATCGCGATCACCACCCGCTGACGCTCGCCGCCGGACAACTCATGCGGGAAAGCCCTTGCGCGGGTTTCCGGTTGCACGATCCCCACCAGCTCGAGCAACTCGACGGCACGCTTGCGGGCACCCGCCCGACTGATCTCGCGGTTGTGGATCTTGATGGCCTCGGCGATCTGATCGCCGACGGTGTAGACGGGCGTCAGCGCCGACATCGGGTCTTGGAACACTGTGCCGATCGACTTGCCCCGAATCCGCGACATTGCCTGATCCGACAGCCCGAGTAACTCTTCGCCGTGCAACCGCACCGATCCCGAGACGTCGGTGTGTTCGGGCAGCAGCCCGACGACGGCCATCGCGGCAGTGGTTTTGCCCGAACCTGATTCGCCGACGATGGCAACCACTTCGCCGGGGTCGATGCGATAACTCGTGCCGCGCACCGCGGACACCCGCACGTCACCGGTATCAAAGGTGACGTTGAGATCCGCCACCTCAAGCAGGGCTGTCACTTTTTACGCCGCCTCTTGCGACGTGACGATCGGCTGCCCGGATCCAACGCATCGCGCAGGCCGTCGCCAGTGATGTTGGCGCACAACACGATCAACACCAGCGCTCCGGCCGGGAACAAGAACACCCAGGGGAACGTGGTGGTGGAGGGCGTGCCGTCGGCGATCAGCGTGCCCAGCGAGACGTCGGGCGGCTGAATGCCGAATCCCAAGAAGCTCAAGCCGGTTTCGGCCAGAACTGCGAAACCGACGTTGAGGGTCGCGTCGATGATCAGGATCGAGGCGACGTTCGGCAGGATGTGCTGCATGATCACGCGGCGGTCCGGCACCCCCATAAAGCGTGCCGCACGGACGAACTCGCGTTCTCGCAGACTCATCGTCAAGCCGCGGACCATGCGAGAACTGACCATCCAGCCGAAGATGGCGAGCAGCACGATGAGCCAGAACATGCTGCTCGAATTTTTGATGCGTGGAGTGATGATGGCGATGATCAGGAAGCCCGGCACCACCAGCAGCAGGTCCACCAGCCACATCAGCGCCCGGTCACGCCAGCCGCCGAAGTAACCGGCAATCGATCCTACGGTGGCGGCGATGCTGGTCGATATCGCTGCCACGCAGAAACCGATCAGCATCGACTTCTGCATGCCGCGCAGCGTCCGGGCCAGCAGGTCCTGCCCGAGCGCGTTGGTGCCGAACCAGTGCTTCGCCGACGGCGGCTGCAGCAGCCCGTGATAGTCCAGCGCGTTGTAGTCGTACGGGAGTAGTGCCGGCAGCCCGTAGCAGCCGATGAATAACAGCACCAGCAGAATCAACGCCACCACGGCAGGTCTGTTGCGCATGAAGCGACGTATCACCAGGCTTCGCCGCGACGTGAAGGTCGCGGGCTTGATGCCCACCCGCAGTGGGGTGGTGTCGGTGGTGGTTTCCGCAGTCGCTTCCTGTGTCATCGGCGCCGCTCCTCCGCATCGCTGCGCTCTGCATCGTCGCTGGCGCGTGTCATGACACCCGCACCCTCGGGTCCAACGCCGCATAGATGATGTCGGACAACAGCCCCGCGAAAAGCAGTGCCGCGCCGGTGAACAACGTGATCGTCGCGACGATATGGGTGTCCTGGCTCGCGATGGACTGCACTACCCACTCGCCCATGCCGTGCCAGCCGAATATCTTTTCGACGAACACTGCTCCGACGACCAGGCCGCTGACCCCGTAAGCGAACAACGTGGCCAGCGGAATCAACGCGGTCCGCAACCCGTGTTTGAACAGCGCACGCCGACGCGTCAGACCCTTGGCCCGCGCGGTCCGGATGAAGTCCTCGCTGAGCACGTCGAGCATCGCGTTGCGCTGGTACCGGCTGAAGCTCGCGGCCGCGCCCAGTGCCAGGGTCAGACTCGGCAGCGCGATGTGCCGCGCACGGTCGACGAACTGGTCCCAGATTGCGCCGGGTGGAATCGGCGAGGTTTCCCCGGTGTAGGCGAAGATCCGCACTCCGGCCAGGTTGTTGACCCGCAGCGCGGCCAGAATGAGCAGCCCGGCCAGCACGAACGACGGGATGCTCAGAACGATCAGCGACACCACGGTTATCACGCGATCGCTCAGCCGATACTGACGGACCGCCCCCCACGCGCCCAGCACGACGCCCGCCACCGTGCCCACCAGCGAACCGATCAACACCAGTCGAAGGCTGACCCCGACGCGGGACCACAACTCCTGGGTGACGGGGTGACCGGTCACCGTGGTGCCGAAGTTGCCCCGGACCACGCCGGCGGCCCATTCCGCGTACCGGATGGGCACCGGTTTGTCCAAGCCGAGCTCGACGGCTTTGGCGTGGATCGCCTCAGCCGGCGGCTGCGGGTGACGCTCGATGAAACTGTCCAGCGGATGAAACGTGACCGAGGCCAGGCAAAAGGCCAAAAAAGAGGCCAGCACCAGCAGTACGAGGTAATTGAGCAGGCGACGGAGCAGGAAGCGGATCATGCTTGTCGGTTCTCCCTGTCTCGCATGGGGCCAGGGTAAAAGATCTGATCTGGCAAGTCGCTTCGTGGCCCAACGCCGCAGCTAGGCCGCGCGGCGGCCAACCCTTCTGATCCGGTTGATCCGGACCGGTGAGAATTTGTTCGCCGATTGTTAAAATCGGCCACTTGGGCCGGGGTCCGCGCAGCAAAACACTGTGACACAAGGAGATTCGCGTGACGGTTACCGATAACTACTTGGCCCACAACGCCGAATACGCGAGTTCCTTCAAGGGGCCGCTGCCGATGCCGCCGAGCAAGCATGTGGCGGTCGTGGCCTGCATGGACGCCCGACTGGACGTCTACCGCCTGCTGGGAATCCACGAGGGCGAGGCGCACGTCATCCGAAACGCCGGCGGGGTGGTCACCGACGACGCCATCCGATCGCTCGCGATCAGCCAGCGGTTGCTGGGAACCAAAGAGATCATCCTGATCCACCACACCGACTGCGGGATGCTGACCTTCAACGACGACGACTTCAAGGACGACATCCAGAAGGAGACCGGCGTCAAGCCGCCGTGGGCGGCCGAGGCCTTCCCCGATCTGGCCGAGGACGTCAAGCAGTCGCTGAGGCGCATCGAGAACAGTCCGTTCGTCACCAAGCACGAGTCGGTGCGCGGCTTCATCTTCGACGTCGCAACGGGCAAGCTCAACGAGGTCGAGCTCGAGACTCAATAGTCTCTTCAGTCACTGAGCGGGCGGGTAGCTGCGTCTTTCATTTCGAGACCGCGGGCGATATCACTTCTGAGAAGAGAGTCACGCCCATCTGATGGTGCTGGTGTGGCCATTGATGCCGAAGCTCGATCGAGCGAATTCATTGACAGCGGCAGCCCGGGCTGGTTTGATACACGGTAATGCTCATAAACATGGTCAATTCAGTCAACATTACCCGGAATTGGGAGACGCATGACACAAGCGACCGCGACTAGCCCAGCGGCGGGGCAGTACGAGCTAAGCCATCTGCGCTCGCTGGAGGCCGAGGCCATCCACATCATTCGTGAGGTGGCCGCCGAGTTCGAGCGTCCGGTCCTGCTGTTCTCCGGCGGCAAGGACTCGATCGTGATGCTGCATCTGGCGCTCAAGGCCTTCCGGCCCGGCCGACTGCCGTTCCCGGTGATGCATGTCGACACCGGGCACAACTTCGACGAGGTCATCCAGGCCCGCGACGAGCTGGTCGCCGAGGCCGGGGTGCGCCTGGTGGTCGCGTCGGTGCAGGACGACATCGACGCGGGCCGCGTTGTCGAGACCATCCCGTCGCGCAACCCGATCCAGACGGTGACGCTGCTGCGCGCGATCCGTGAGAACAAGTTCGACGCAGCATTCGGCGGGGCCCGGCGTGACGAGGAGAAGGCACGCGCCAAGGAGCGGGTGTTCAGCTTCCGTGACGAGTTCGGTCAGTGGGACCCCAAGGCGCAGCGGCCCGAGCTGTGGAACCTCTACAACGGGCGGCACCACAAGGGTGAGCACATCCGGGTGTTCCCGCTGTCCAACTGGACCGAATTCGACATCTGGGCCTACATCGGCGCCGAGAAGATCGCGCTCCCGTCGATCTACTACGCGCACCGCCGCAAGGTGTTCGAGCGCGACGGCATGCTGCTCGCGGTGCACCGCCACATGCAGCCCCGCGCCGACGAGAAAGTGGTCGAGAAGACCGTGCGATTCCGCACCGTCGGCGATGTCACCTGCACCGGCTGCGTGGAATCGCCCGCAGCCACCGTCGCGGAGGTCATCGCCGAGACGGCGGTGGCACGGCTCACCGAACGCGGGGCCACCAGAGCAGACGACCGGATTTCCGAAGCCGGCATGGAAGACCGCAAAAGGCAGGGGTACTTCTGATGACAACCTTGCTGCGCATCGCGACGGCCGGCTCCGTCGACGACGGCAAGTCCACCCTGATCGGGCGGCTGCTGTATGACTCCAAGGCCGTCATGGAAGACCAGTGGGCGTCGGTAGAGGCCACCTCGAAGGAACGCGGCCACGACTACACCGACCTGGCGCTGGTCACCGACGGGCTGCGCGCCGAACGCGAGCAAGGCATCACGATCGATGTCGCGTACCGCTACTTCGCCACTCCCAAGCGCAAATTCATCATCGCCGACACCCCGGGCCACATCCAGTACACCCGCAACATGGTGACCGGGGCATCGACCGCGCAGCTGGCCATCGTGCTCGTCGACGCCCGCCACGGTCTGCTTGAGCAGTCCCGTCGGCACACTTTCCTGGCGTCGCTGCTAGGCATCGAGCACATCGTGCTCGCGGTCAACAAGATGGACCTAATCGACTGGGACAAAGAAGCTTTCGAGGCCATCCGCGACGACTTCCACGCCTTCGCCACCCGCCTCGACGTGCACGACGTGCTGGCCATCCCGATGTCGGCGCTGCTCGGCGACAACGTGGTCACCAAGTCGGAGCACACCCCGTGGTACGACGGGCCGGCGCTGCTGTCGCACCTCGAAGAGGTCTTCATCGCCGGTGACCGTAACCTGGTCGACGTCCGGTTCCCGGTCCAGTACGTGATCCGGCCGCAGACCCGCGACCACCAAGACCACCGCAGCTACGCGGGCACCGTGGCCAGCGGTGTGATGCGTCCGGGCGACGAAGTGGTTGTGCTGCCGGCCGGAAAGCCCAGCCGGATCGCCGCGATCGACGGGCCGACCGGGCCAGTGGCGGAAGCGTTTCCGCCGATGGCGGTTTCGGTCAGCCTCGCCGACGACATCGACATATCCCGCGGCGACATGATCGCGCGGCCCACCAACCAGCCCAGGGTCGCCCAGGAGTTCGATGCGACCGTGTGTTGGATGGCGGACGGCTCAGTGCTGGAACCCGGACGGGACTACCTCATCAAGCACACCACCCGAACGACGCGGGCTAGGGTCACAGCGCTGGACTACCGACTCGATGTCAACACCCTGCACCGCGACAAGACCGCG
>DASQSQ010000106.1:0-4316 GCA_035642315.1 Mycobacterium sp. | reverse complement strand
CGCAGTGACGTTGCCCCGGGAACTGCCGGCCTCGGGTGTCGAGGCGATGCCGTGGCTGCTGGCCGGCGCCAAGACGCTGTCGTATGCCATCAACATGGCCGCTTTGCGGCACGCCGCCCGGCAGGGCGCCGGTGACGCCATTTTCGTCAGCTCGGACGGCTACGTCCTGGAAGGCCCTCGTTCGACGGTGGTGATCGCCGTCGGTGGCGAAAGCGGCGGCAACGTGTGCCTGCTGACCCCGCCGCCGTGGTATCCGATCCTGCGCGGCACCACCCAGCAGGCACTATTCGGCGTCGCCCGCGCCAAAGGCTACGACTGTGATTACCGTGCTCTCCGAATAGCCGATCTCTTTGCCGCGCAAGGACTTTGGCTGGTATCAAGCATGACCTTAGCGGCCCGGGTGCACACCCTCGACGGCAGGGTATTGCCGAGCGCCCCGATGGCCGCGGAATTCGCCGAGCTTGTCGACGCCGCTATTGTCAGCGATCGCTGAAATCGGTTGTCGGCGCGTCCCTGAGCGAGTACGGTCGGCCGTACACAGGGAAGGAGGTGGTCCGCGAATTGATAGCTTTATGGACTTGTGAGGTGGCTGCCCGCTAGCAGTACCGGGCGAGGAATCACCTGCGCGCGCTGGCGAATTCCCCGCAGCCACCCGGCCCCCGAGCCTCCGGTCTGTCCAACCCAGGAACTACGGCTCGGGGGCTGCCCATTTCTAGGGTTAGCCCGCGAACCCAAATACCCTCTGCGGCAGCCGATATGCGGCTATCCGAGTGACGAAGGCGCTGAGCTGGCCGTCGTTATTGCGTCACCTTGGCGGCCATCTGATCGGCGATCCGGCTGCCTTCGTCGGTGATTTGGGCTCCGCACGCCACGACGTCGATGACCACATTGGACACCGCGCTCAGCGCGTGCTGGCAGGTGCGGCCGCCGTGAAGCTGCGTATGCACCTGCGTAATCTTCGGTGGGGCCCCGGCGGGGTTCGCGAAGTTCCAGTGAAAGATTTTGTTAGGCGTGTTCACCGTCAGGAGCTGGCCGACGCAAGCCTGCCATTTGTCCGCAGAGGTCCTCACGAACGCGACGGCTTGTTCGGCAGATGCAAAGCTCACCGCGGCTTCGTAGACAAAGTGGGGAGGATCCTCCGCGTTCAGCGCTTGGCCACGGACCGCGGTATAGCCGCTGCCCTGATAAACCGAACCTTGGATGGCTGCGAGCGCGCCGAGGCAGTCCGGGTTCGACAGCGTGCCCGGGGGAACACCCATCTGCTCGGCTTGGTTGGTGGGTTGCATGTTTGAGGCGCCCATGACGGTGTTGATATCTGCGGGGTCGAGCAGAATCGAATTTAGGTTTACGGATGGCGTCGGTGCACCAGCTGGGGTGATCGGTGCCGGTGCGGCAGCCGGGGTGGTCGGTTTCGCCGACGGTCGGGGGCTCGGACGCTGGGTGACGAGCACTGCTACCACCACGATCGCGATAACGACCGCTAGACCGGCACCGGCCGCGATCAGTAACCGCCTGCGGGACGCCTCGCCGTCATCCGACGTGCGCAGGCTGCGTCCGGTCGAGGGCAGCGCGGACGGCTTGGCGTCGGCGACATGCTCGGTGGCGGTGCCGGTTCGTGTCGGAGTCGACCCGTCGGCGGCCTTGGCTGTTTGATCGGGTTGTGTGGATGACGCTGCTGCGGTTGGGGTCTTCGATTCGACCGACGCCAGCAGCTCGTCGATTTCGGTTCGCGTGCGATAGGTGACATCGCTTCGGTCGCGCAGCATGCGCAGCAGACGGGCGATGTCGTTTCGCGCGGTGGGATCGTCGCCGTCCTCTTCGAGCCCGGACTTGAGTTCGGTCACCAAGTGAGTTTGTTGGCGGGGGTCGAGATCTTGCTCGGCCAGCGTGGAGCTGAGCCGCATCAGGTAGGCAAACGGCACCGGCGGCCCGTCGGGCAACGGCGAGGGCAGCGGCCTTTGTTGGGCAGCTAGCGCGTGTACCGCGGTGACGAGTTGGATACCGGCGTCAGCGCTCGGGTTTTGGTAATCGATAACCTGAAGCGCCGCAACGGGATTAGCTCGCATGCTGTCGACCCGGCCGATCTGAACGGGAAGGATCGGTCGCTCCAGGGCCTTCGCATAACGCAATTCGGCCTGACACGGCTTCGACTCCAGCGAGTGGTTCGACAGCGCGACGATGAAGACCTCGCACGAGCGGATCTGCTCGAGGATTTCGTTCCACCAGGCTTCGCCACCGCCGAGGTCGTCGTCGAACCACACCTGCTGGCGTGCCCGCCGCAGCGCTGCCGTCAGGGGCTCAAGGGCCGACCTGTCTTGGCTGGAGTAGCTGACAAACAGCCCCATAGCACTCTCCTCGGGCACGGGGGCGGACCGGCAAACTGAGATGCGACAATAACAAATTGACGTTGCCGTCGGGCCGCATTCGCTACCGCGCCCTAGCCGGCGAACCGCGAGAGCCGCGCCGACAAGTGCGGCACCAATCCGCCGTCGGCGTCCACCCGCTCTTCCACGTAAGCCAGGTCGCCACCGTCGACGATGCCGTAGAGCCGCTTGGCGCCGCCGACCAGCACACCTGAGCGGCTGCGGGCCAGGGCGTCGGTGGCCAGCTCCCACGACGACTGGTTGAGCGGCCGCCCGTAAAAGAGCTCGACATAACCGGCGGAATGCGCGAGCAGCAACTCGATGGCCTGTGATTCGGTCGGGTCGTGTGGGTCGGCGACGAAGCGCCAGTAACCGGTTTCCCGCAAGTCGGGTCCTTGATAGTCGCCCGAATCGGTGAGCCGCCAGGACCGGGCTTCCCAGTTCAGATAGTCACCGCCGTCGTGCGAAACCACGATCTGCTGCCCAAACCGGTAGTCGCCGTCGGCCCCGCGGCCCTCTCCTTCGCCACGCCAGACGCCGACAAGCGGCAGCAGAGCCAGCAGGGCGTCGTTAAGGTTGGCGCCTTCGCGCAGGTTCGCGGTGTCCGCGGGGATGGGCAGGTCATCGAAGACCGGGACGTTGCGGGCCGCAGTCACCTTGGCGCGTTCGGCAGCTGCGGCCACTGCACGATCCCCGGAACCGGGTGGACGGGCCGATTCGTCACCGGCGTCAGCTGGGTTCACGACTCGTCGGTGATCAGCCGATACAGCGTGTACAGCGCGAACCAGGAGATCGCCACGACCGCCGCGACCAGCATGATCTCGAAGAACAAAACCACGACGACGAGTTTAGTCGTTGGCGACGCCGCGGCTGGCCGGGGAGACCGGTCAGGCGATCTTGACGTCGACCTCGTGGATGCCCGCGCCCGACGGGGTCACCACCGCGTCGCCGTTGCCTGCCGCCGACAGTGCGCGCAGTGTCCAGGATCCGGGTGCGGCGAAGAACCGGAAGTCGCCGGTGGCTGACGCGACGACCTCGGCAGTGAACTCGTCGGAGGAGTCCAGCAGGCGCACGAACGCGCCGCCAACAGCCTGCCCGTCACGGTCGACGACCCGGCCGGTGATCACCGTCTCCTTTTCCAGGTCGACGCTGGCCGGCAATGTCTGTCCTTGCTTCGGTGCAGAGCACATATCAGCTTCCCAACTCGATCGGGGCACCCACCAGGGAGCCGTATTCCGTCCAACTGCCGTCGTAGTTTTTGACGTTTTGGTGTCCGAGCAATTCCTGCAAGACGAACCAGGTGTGCGACGAGCGCTCACCGATTCGGCAATACGCGATGGTTTCCTTCGACCCGTCCAAACCGGCGGCGGCGTACAACTTGGCCAGCTCGTCGTCGGACTTGAAGGTGCCGTCCTCGTTGGCGGCCTTACTCCACGGCACGTTGATCGCCCCGGGGATGTGGCCGGGCCGCTGGCTTTGCTCCTGCGGCAGGTGGGCCGGCGCCAGGATCTTGCCGGAGAATTCGTCGGGGGAGCGCACGTCGACCAGGTTTTTCACGCTGATCGCGGCGAGCACCTCGTCGCGGAACGCTCGGATGCTGTTGTCGGGCGTCTTGGCGGTGTACGACGTCGCGGACCGCTTCACCGCGTCCTTCGACAACGGGCGACCGTCGAGCTCCCACTTCTTGCGGCCACCGTCGAGCAGCTTGACGTCGTCGTGGCCGTAGAGCTTGAAGTACCAGTACGCGTAGGCGGCGAACCAATTGTTGTTGCCGCCGTAGAGGATCACGGTGTCGTCGTTGGCGACTCCGCGGTCGCTCAGCAGCTTGGAGAACTGCTGGGCGTCGACGAAGTCACGCTTGACCGGGTCTTGCAGATCGGTACGCCAGTCCAGCTTGATCGCGCCGGGGATGTGCCCGCCGTCATAAGCGCTGGTGTCCTCGTCAACCTCGAC
>DASQSQ010000105.1:0-2501 GCA_035642315.1 Mycobacterium sp. | reverse complement strand
GCAATCAGCGGCTTGAGCGTCTCAATGTCGTTGCTAGTCAACGCCTCCTCGGTTGGCACCACGACGGCCAGCAGGTAGGGCTGGGCGCTGTTGCCGTAGACGTAGATCTGCTGGACCAGCGGGCTGTTCCCGAACACCGCCTCCAGCTTCGCCAGCGTTACGAACTCGCCCTGTGCCAGCTTCAGGACGTTGTTGCGGCGGTCGACATACACCAGCCGGTCGGGACCGACCTCGGCGACAACGTCTCCGGTCCGGTAGTACCCGTCGGCGTCGAACACGTCGGCGGTAACCTCTGGCCGCTTGTAGTAGCCGGGGAACATGTTCTCGGTCCGTAGCAACAGCTCGCCTCGCGGATACGGCCGGTCGGTGGCGAAGTAGCCCAGATCAGGAACGTCGACGAGCTTGTAGTCGATGACCGGCGGACGTTGCACTACACCGTCGAACATGGCCATCCCGGCCTCGGTAGAGCCGTAGCTGTCGACCAGACGCGTCTCCAGGAGGGACTCGACCCAGGCCGTCAGCTCCGCCGAGATCGGCGCAGAGCCCGTCATCGCGATGATGGCCCGCCCGCCGAGGAGGTACTGGCGCTGCTCGGCCAGGACCTCAGCTTCGACCGCCTTGCGGATCTCAGGGTCGGTGGGGTCGGACGACCGCTCGTCGACCTCGCGCTGGAATTCCTGGAATAGCGTTTCCCAGATTCGTGGCACGAAGAAAAACTCCGTCGGCCGCACCAGCGCGAGGTCGTCGAGCAGCGTCGAGAGGTCACTGTTGGCTGCGAAGTAGGCGGTACCGCCATTGCCGAGCGTGCCATAAAGGATCACGCGTCCCATGCCGTGGCTCATCGGCAGGAAGTTCAGGGTGATCGATGCGGCGCTGGGCCCGAACCAGTTTCCGCTCGACCTGCGCCACAACTTGCCGACATTGCTCTGCGGATACATCGCACCTTTGGGTGCGCCAGTGCTGCCGGATGTGTAGATCAGCAAGGCCAGTGGGTCGCCAGAGTCGGCAAAGTCATTAGGCACAGCCACCGGCGCGGGCGGCAGTGCCTTCCCGCGGTCGACAACGTCGGCCAGGGTTTCGACAATCACCGGAGTGCCAGCCAACCTCACGCGGGCGTTTCCTACCGCCTCGCGCTGGTCGTCGACCTCCGGGAAATAGTCGAACACAACCAGCTTCGCGGGCACATGGCCGCTCAGGATCAACTCGACGGCGTCGTGCAGCTGGTTCACGCTCGCCGCGACGACGGTCGGTTCGGTCTCGGTGACGATCGGCAGCAACTGTGAGATCGCCGCGCTGGTCTGCAGCGGAACCGACACTGCGCCAACAAGACCCAGTGCGATGTCGATACTGGCGTAGTCAACGCTGGTGAAGCCGAGCACGCAGACCCGGTCGCCGGCTGCTACCACGTGATCGGTCAATGCGCGGGACAATGCGTCGACGCGGGCGGCCAGCTCGCCATAGGTGATGGTGTCGAACCAGGGGAGCAGCCTGGCCGACGTGCGTCCGGTCTTTGCGTCCTTGACGAACTCCACGGCGCGCTGCCCGAGTGCCGGGCGGCCTGCGTAACCCTCCAGCACCGTCTGAATGATCTGCGGCAGTCGCAGCCCAGGTAGCTCAAGGGCAGTGGCGACCGCTGGGCTCGGCTTGGCTGCGGCGAACTGTGGGTCGTTGGCGGATAGCTCCTCGACGCGGCGGGCGACCTGGTTGATGCCACCGTCGACGGGAATGTCGGCGCCTCTCATAAAGCGGCTTAGGTCCGCTGCCAGGAAAAGCGCCGCGTCCGAAACCTCCTCGGCCGTGGCGGAGCGCGCCAGCGGAACAATCCTGCCTTGGAAGTTCTCCAACTCTTCGGCGGCGTTGAGACCAGGGTTCAGCACGCCAGAGAGTGCGTTGATGCCAGTCGTCCCGGTGGCGCCAGGACTGATCACGTTGACGCGAATTCTGCGGTCCCGCAATTCACTGCCCCGGTTGCGGGTGACTGATCGCAGCGCGGCCTTGATGGCCGCGTACACGCCGATGCCGTCGTTGCCCTTGGCATTCGGGTTCGCCGAGTTCAGGATGATTGATCCGCCGTCGTTCAGCAACGGCATGGCCCTCTGCAGATGCTCTTGCGTGACATCGCCGATCCGTGCAACGTCAATGACTGCGGCGTTGGCGAACACGACGTCCAGGCCCCGGCCAGCGTCGGCGACCGCGGCGTAAAGCCGGTCGCGATCCCCTGGCTTTTTGCCATCACCCAGCACACCGGTGACGTTCCGGCCGATTTCCTTGTGCGCCGCATCGAGTTCGGCCTGACTCCGTCCGTTGATGAAGACGTACGCGCCCTCCTCGACGAACCGCTTGGCGGTGGCCAACCCGACTCCTGTCGAACCGCCGGTGATTAGCGCGGTCTTGCCCTTCAGAAGCGCCATGATCATGCCTTTCGCTAGTTCTGGATTGGCCGGTCAAGAACTTCCGTTCCCCGGCAGCGTTTTTCACCGTTGATGAAGGTGGTCACGACT
>DASQSQ010000104.1:0-4561 GCA_035642315.1 Mycobacterium sp. | reverse complement strand
CGGGTCGGCGGCCACCAGGCTGCTCAGGCCGGTGCGCGCCAAGGTGCCCAGCGCGCCGCCGGCGAACACGGCGGCCAACTCGCGGTAATCCTTCGGTGACGGAGAGGCTGCCACTTGTCGAAATCCCTTCCGTTCCAGGGGGTGCTCAGGCAGCTTATGCGGGACTACCGAGACGGGAAACTCGAAGATCGGCAGAATTGCCGTCATGGTGGACAACCCACGCGCCGGTCAGCTGGCGCAACCTGAAGACCTCGTCGATCTGCCCCATCTCATCACCTCCTACTACTCGATCGAACCGGATCCGGAGGACGTCGCTCAGCAAGTGGTGTTCGGCACGTCGGGGCACCGCGGCTCGGCGTTCGACGGCGCTTTCAACGAGGCCCACATCCTGGCGATCACCCAGGCCATCGTCGAGTACCGCGCGGCGCACGGCACCACCGGGCCGCTGTTCATCGGCCGTGACACGCACGGGCTGTCGGAGCCGGCGTGGGTGTCGGCACTGGAGGTGTTGGCCGCCAATGATGTCGTCGCGATGATCGACTCGGCTGACCGGTACACGCCGACCCCGGCGGTCAGCCACGCGATCTTGACCTACAACCGCGGCCGCACCGAAGCGTTGGCCGACGGGGTCGTCGTGACGCCGTCGCACAACCCGCCATATGACGGCGGCTTCAAGTACAACCCGCCCAACGGCGGCCCGGCCGAAACCGACGCGACGAACGCAATCGCGAAGCGCGCCAACGAGATTCTCCGCAATCATGAAGCGGTGAAGCGGGTGCCGCTGGCCCGCGCGTTGCAGACCGCTGAGCGGCACGACTATATGGATGCTTACGTCGCCGACCTGCCGAACGTGGTCGATGTCGACGTGATCCGCAAGGCCGGAGTCCGGATCGGCGCCGACCCGCTGGGCGGGGCCAGCGTCGACTACTGGGCCGCCATCGCCGAGCGGCACAACCTCGAGCTGACCGTGGTCAACCCGCTCGTCGACGCGACGTGGCGGTTCATGACGCTCGACCACGACGGCAAAATCCGGATGGACTGCAGCTCGCCGGACGCCATGGCGTCACTGATCGCCAACCGCGACCACTACCAGATCGCCACCGGCAACGACGCGGACTCCGACCGCCACGGCATCGTCACGCCGGATGCCGGGCTGATGAATCCGAACCACTATCTGGCGGTGGCCATCGACTATCTCTACACGCACCGGCCCTCGTGGCCGGACGGCATCGCCGTCGGCAAGACCGCCGTCAGTTCGTCGATCATCGACCGGGTGGTGGCCGGCATCGGCCGCAAGCTCATCGAGGTGCCGGTCGGGTTCAAGTGGTTCGTCGACGGCCTGATCGGCGGAACCATCGGTTTCGGTGGCGAAGAGTCGGCCGGGGCGTCGTTCCTGCGCCGCGACGGCTCGGTGTGGACCACCGACAAGGACGGCATCATTCTGGCGCTGCTGGCCGCCGAGATCCTGGCCGTCACCGGCGCGACGCCGTCGCAGCGCTACCAGGAGCTGACCGCGAAATACGGCGCCCCGACCTATGCGCGAATCGACGCGCCCGCCGACCGCGAGCAAAAGGCCCGGCTGTCAAAGTTGTCGGCCGACCAAGTCGACGCCACCGAGCTGGCCGGCGAGCAGATCACCGCAAAGCTGACCACAGCGCCTGGCAACGACGCGCCGCTGGGCGGGTTGAAGGTCACCACCGCCGATGCTTGGTTCGCCGCACGGCCGTCGGGGACCGAAGACGTCTACAAGATCTACGCCGAGTCGTTCCGCGGCCCGGAGCATTTAGCCGAGGTCCAGCAAGCAGCGGAAGAGGTTGTGGATAAAGTCATCGGGTGACCCTCGCCACTCGACGCCCCCGCTTTGGCGGTTGGGGTCGCAGATCGACGAGGCTGCCGAGCGAAGCGTGGGTGCTGATCGGGGCGAACGCGGTGGCCGCGCTTGGCTACGGCGTGGTGTCGCCGGTGTTGCCGGCGTTTACCCGCACGTTCGGGGTCGGCATGGGCGCAGTGACGTTCGCGATCACGATTTTTTCGGTGATGCGGCTCTTCTCCGCGCCGCCCACCGGGCTGCTCGTGCAGCGGGTGGGGGAACAGTGGGTGTACCTGGGCGGGTTGCTGATCGTATCGGTGTCTACCGGCGTATGCGCGTTTGTCCAAAACTATTGGCAGCTATTGGTATTCCGCGCGATCGGCGGCCTCGGGTCGACGATGTTTTTCATCTCCGCGCTGGGCCTGATGATCCGGATCAGCCCGCCCGACGCGCGCGGGCGGGTCGCGGGGCTGTTCGTCACCTCGTTTCTGATCGGCTCGGTCGCCGGCCCGCTGGTGGGCAGTCTCACCGCGGGTCTCGGGCTCAGAGCACCATTTCTGATCTACGGCGTGGCGGTGCTGATCACGACGATCGTCGTGTTCTCTGCCTTGCGTCGGTCGACGCTGGGTTCACCCGCCGAGCACACCGCGCCGGCGGTCACGGTTCGCACCGCGCTGCGGCACCGCGCCTACCGCGCGTCGCTGCTGTCGAACTTCGCGACTGGCTGGGCGGTATTCGGACTGCGAATGGCCGTGGTGCCGCTGTTTATCTCCGACGTGTTGGGCCGCGGGCCACGGATGACGGGGTTGGCTCTGGGCATCTTCGCGCTCGGCAACCTCATGGTGGCGCTGCCCAGTGGCCATTTGTCCGACCGGATCGGCCGGCGCGCCCTGCTGATCGGCGGGCTCTTCGGCTGCAGCGCGGCGACCATCTTGTTGGGCGCATCGTCGTCGGTGCCCGTCTTCCTCGTTGCTGCGTTCGCGGGCGGCGCCGCGTCGGGCATCTCCGCTTCACCGCAACAGGCCGCCATCGCCGACATCCTGGGCAGCTCGGCACGCACAGGCACCGCGGTGTCGACGTTTCAGATGATGGTCGATCTGGGTGCCATCGTCGGCTCGATGACGGTGACCGAGATCGCCGAGCACCTGAGCTTCGAATGGGGGTTTGTGATCAGCGCGATCGTCTTGCTCGCCGCCGGGGTGGTCTGGATATTCGCCCCGGAAACGCGGGTAGTCGGCCACGCGGCATCCGAAGCGTGGGAAACCGGGGGACCATCGGAGCTGGCCTGAGCAGCGTCGAGGAGGTCCGTGATGGTTGAACCGCGATCGGCGATCGTGGTCGGTGCCGGGATCGTCGGGTTGTCGACGGCCTGGTTCCTGCAAGAGCGCGGTGTCTCGGTGACGGTGGTCGACCGCAAAGGCGTCGCCGCGGGCGCCTCCTGGGGTAACGCCGGATGGATCGCCCCGTCGTTGAGCGTCCCGCTCAACGACCCCCGGATGCTGCGATACGCCCTGCGGTCATTGCCGAATCGTGCTGGACCCGTGCGGGTTTCACCGAGTATCGATCCGGTCCTGTGGAAATTCTTGCTGCGGTTCGTGGCGAACTGCCGAGAGTCGTCCTGGACACGAGCCGTGCATGACAACCTGACGCTTAATCACGAGTGCATGGCGGCCTACGACACGCTGGTGTCCAACGGGGTCGAGGCGCCGATCACCGAAGCGCCGATCACTGCGTTGTTCCACAGTTCTGCCGACGCCGAACACCTGCTTGAGCAGTTGCAGCGGTTACGCGATGCCGGACAGCCAAGCTCCACAACGGAATTGACCCGTGCTGAGTTGCATGAACTGGTGCCGCTGGCCTCGAGCGCGGTGGCCGTCGGCGTCCGCATCAACGGTCAGCGGTTCGTCGATCCGGGACGGTTCGTCGATGCGCTGGGTCGCTCGGTCGTCGAACGCGGCGGGACACTCGAGACCGTGGATGTCGCGGACGTGGAGTCGTCGGGGAACGGCGTTGTCGTGCAACCCGTTAATGGTTCCGCGTTGACGGCCGATGTGGCGGTGATCGCGACCGGCGCGTGGCTGTCGAAACTGGTCAGGCGTTGGGTGCGGGTTCCGGTGCAGGCCGGCCGTGGCTACTCGTTCACGGTCCCTGTGGAGCGCGAGGTTTTCGGGCCGATCTATCTTCCGGATGTGCGGGTGGCGTGCACGCCGTTGAACGGCAAGCTGCGGGTCACCAGCATGATGGAGTTGCGTCGTCCCGATGCCCCCGTCTCTGCCGGCGTGATCGATGCCATGGTCGATGCGACGCGCCGATTTCTCGACGGGGTTCGTTGGGCGGAGCGCGACCAGATATGGGTCGGCCCCCGCCCGTTGAGTCCCGACGGGCGTCCGCTGGTCGGGCCGGTGTTCGACAACCGCGTCTTCGTCGCGGGTGGGCACGGCATGTGGGGCATGAAGCAGGGCCCGGTGACCGGTCGGCTGTTGGCCGAGCAGATCACCACCGGCAAGCAGCCGCCAGGCCTACGCGGCTTCGACCCGCTGCGGTAGACGTGCCGTGACCTGCGACTTTGAAGGCTGGCAAACCGTGGTGTAGCTTCGATGGGCACAACATCTGGGGCTATGGCGCAGCTGGTAGCGCACCACACTGGCAGTGTGGGGGTCAGGGGTTCGAGTCCCCTTAGCTCCACAAACAGAAAACCCGCCCCGATCTTGGTCGAGGCGGGTTTCTCCGTTTGCTATCAGACTCGGACCG
>DASQSQ010000103.1:0-7896 GCA_035642315.1 Mycobacterium sp. | reverse complement strand
GCGATGGTGAACTTGGACGATTGGTTGACCGCCGCCAGGCTTACACCGGCCGGCCTCGCCACCACGGTCGTAGCGACCATGCTCACCGCGAGAAGACAGCGCACAACCACCCGCATGGTCCGACCCCTTTAATCGACACGGTTCCAATTGGGATCGTAGGGGTGGGCGAAGTATGGAAGCGCAAGGGCGCGTTCGCAATTCGATCACGCATTTGTCACGGTTTGACCACAGCGAGTTTGAGTCGCCCGCTTGCCGTATCGGGTCATGCTGGGCGTCTGGCAGCTACATCTGAGTTTCACCTGGAAGTACGAGACGATGCCGGGGCTGGCCGCGTGTAGCGTGCCCCGCATGACCCAACAGTCGGATGCGGCCATCAGGCAATCGCCAGAGGCCCGCGTTCAAGCGTGGCTGGCCGACTTCGAGTCTGCGCTGGCGGCGCGTGACATCGACCGCGTGGTGGCTGAGTTCGTCCCTGAGGGCATCTGGCGCGATCTGGTGGCGTTCACGTGGAATATCAAGACGGTCGAGGGCCACGAAGGCATTGCCGACATGTTGCGCGCACGACTTGCCGATACCGACCCGTCGGGATTCCGCACCCGGGAAACACCCACCGACGACGGAGGTGGAGTGGCGTCGGCGTTCATCGAATTCGAAACGGCGGTTGGCCGAGGTGTCGGTCATCTGCGGCTTAAGGGCGATCTCGGTTGGACGCTGGTGACCGCGCTGGATGAGCTGAAGGGTCACGAGGAGCCGATAGGTTCTCGCCGCGTACTTGGCGCCGTACACGGCCCCGATCCAGAGAACCGGTCGTGGGCGGAGAAGCGAGCGGAACAGGACGCGACGCTGGGCTATGCACAGCAGCCCTACGTCGTGGTTGTTGGCGGCGGCCAAGGCGGAATCGCGTTGGGTGCTCGGCTGTGCCAGCTGGGGGTGCCCGCCATCGTGATCGACAAGCACGCCCGCCCCGGCGACAATTGGCGCAAGCGGTATAAGACGCTGTGCCTTCATGATCCGGTGTGGTACGACCACTTTCCGTATTTGCCGTTCCCGGCGAACTGGCCGGTGTTTTCGCCGAAGGACAAAATCGCCGACTGGTTGGAGTTTTACACCCGGGTGATGGAGATCCCGTACTGGACCTCGACAATGTGCCTGTCGGCGTCGTTCGATGCCCAAGCAGAGCAGTGGACGGTCGAGGTCGACCGCGACGGCGAACGGCTCACGCTGCGGCCTACCCACCTGGTGCTCGCGACAGGAATGGCGGGCAAGCCCAACGTGCCGGAGTTGCCCGGTCAGAACGTTTTCCGCGGAGACCAGCATCATTCGAGCCAGCATCCCGGCCCGGACCGCTATGTGGGTAAACGTGCCGTTGTGATCGGCTCCGGCACTTCCGCGCACGACATCTGTAAGGCCCTGTACGAGAACGGGACTGACGTCACGATGGTGCAGCGCGCGTCCACTCTTGTCGTCACGTCGGAGTCGGTCTTGGAAATCGCGCTCGGCGGCCTGTACTCCGAGCAGGCGGCGGCCGCCGGAATCGCCACCGAGAAGGCTGACCTCACGGTCGCATCGCTGCCATACCGAATCATCGCGGACTTCCAGAAACCGATCTCGGACGCAATGCGGCTGCGGGACAAGGACTTATACGACCGCTTGGAAAAGGCCGGCTTCAGGCTGGACTTCGGCGACGACGATTCCGGCCAGTTCATGAAGTATCTGCGGCGCGGCGGCGGCTTCTACATCGATGTTGGCGCCTCCGACCTGATCTGCGACGGCAGCATCAAGCTATGCCACGGCGGGGTCGAGCGGCTGACCGAGGACTCGGTGATTCTGGACGACGGCACAGAACTGCCCGCCGATCTGGTTGTGTACGCCACCGGCTTCAGGTCGATGAATAGCTTTGTGGCAGACCTCATCAGCCAAGACGTGGCCGACAAAGTCGGCAAGGTGTGGGGCCTCGGCTCGGGCACCACGCAAGACCCTGGGCCGTGGGAAGGCGAGCTACGCAACATGTGGAAACCGACCCAGCAGGAGAATCTGTGGTTCCATGGCGGCAACCTGCACCAATCACGGCATTACTCGCATTTTCTTGCCCTGCAACTCAAGGCCCGCTGTGAAGGAGTCCCCACGCCGGTATACGGCTTACAGCAGGTGCACCACCAGAGCTAGGGTCGGTTCGTGCGCAGGACCATCGACTGGGACGGCGACGCGGTCACGATCATTGACCAGACCGCGCTGCCGGCCGAGTACCGCGTTCTCAGTCTGCGCACCGTCGACGAGCTGATCGACGCGATCCGCCGCCTAGCTGTCCGCGGTGCCCCGGCGCTCGGCGCGGCGGGCGCGCTTGGCGTTGTGCTCGCGGCCCGCGAAGGCGGCGACATCCTGGCCTCGGCTGAACGAGTCGCGAAGGCACGGCCGACGGCTGTCAACCTCAGCTGGGGAGTCGCGCGGGCGCTCGAGAAAATCGACGAGGGTGCCGAAGCGGTACTCGCCGAAGCACTGGAAATCCTTGACGAGGACGAACGCCTCAACCGCGCCGCATCCGCCCACGCCGCCGAGATCGTGCTCGCACTATGCGATCGCCGCCCGCTGCGGCTGCTCAGTCACTGCAATGCCGGTCACCTCGCGACCGTGGCGTGGGGCAGCGCGCTCGGCGTCGTCTGGCACCTTCACGAGCGCGGGCTGGTCGAGTCGGTGCTGGTGGACGAGACACGTCCATTGCTGCAGGGTGCCCGGCTCACGGCCTGGGAGCTGGCGCAGGCCGGCGTGCCCTACCGGGTGCAGCCGGACGGCGCCGCTGCCGCGGCCATGGCACGCGGCCTCGTCGACTGCGTGCTCGTCGGCGCCGATCGCATCGCGGCGAACGGCGACGTCGCCAACAAAATCGGCACCTACGGCCTGGCCATCGCGGCGCATCATCATGGCGTGCCGCTCGTCGTCGTCGCACCTTCGTCCACGGTCGACACGTCGGTGGCCACCGGCGCCGAGATCGCTATCGAGGAGCGCACGCCCGACGAAGTCAGGACGTTCCGCGGCACAACGATCACCCCGCCGGACGCCGACGTTTTCAACCCCGCCTTCGACGTGACCCCGGCCGAGCTCATCACCGCCGTCGTCACCGAGCACGGCCGCTACCGGCCGGGCGGCGGCCAGCGCTAAGGGCGCGGACGTAGGGGACGGACACCGATGCTCCCCGGGCTCGACGACTTGTCGGACCCCGTTGGCACTATCGGCGCATGAGTGAGCCGCTGACCGAGGTTGTCGACCAGACCCCGACCCTGGGGGCTGGTCACGCCTGGTCGATGGAAGACATGGACGCTGCGACCGAGCGTTACAGCTGGCGCATGACGTGGGCGCGCGTCGGGCTCCTCATCCTGGCTGCCGCGGTGCTTTTCGTTGTGACTCTCGCGGTTGGCTGGATGTTGGTCGAAAAGCGTGGGGCGAGGGGGTCATCAGCACCGCAGCCGAGGTCAGCTGCCGCCTCGCCGACGCCGCCGGCCGCGGTTCCGCCGGGTCCCGACGACAAGGTCCTGCCCTCCACCGCAGCGCCCACGCCGACGGTCGCCGCCACGCCACCGCCGACTACGACGACGGTCACCGTGACTCCGGCTCCGATCGCTGCGCCGCCCGTGCAGACCCTCGTACCACCGCGGCCGTCCGCGGCCACGCTCGATGAGCGCTACCTCGACGACCTCACGGCCGCCGGGATGCTCATCACCAGTGTGCCCGACGCCGTCGAAGGCGCCCACGAGGTCTGCGGCTATCTGGCGGCCGGCCACACCGAGCAGCAGACGGTGCGGATAGTGATGGGCAGCAACGCCTCGCTGACACTGGGCAACGCGATCACCGTCGTCGACGCCGCGATGGCCGTCTACTGCCCGGTGCCGGAGAATAGGTGAAGCTTGCGAAAGAAGGGTTCGATTGATCAGTTCGATGAACAGTGTTGGCGCTGGTCGGAAATGGAGCCGATGACGGGAATCGAACCCGCGCCATCGGCACGTCGTCAGGGTCCACGAAGTCCCAACGTGTCTGTTGCGAGGGCACTCGAGCGCGGAAAGCGTTTTCTCCTTGTGCATCAGGACCGCGACGGGCTGTGGCGAGACTTCCTCACCCCGGCGGGAGAGGCATCGGAATGGCCGACCGGGTTCATTGGGACTGCCTTACTGTTGGCCTCCGCTCCCACGAAGGCACTGGAGCGAGCCGGGGACGCTTTGCTGGCTCGCCAGAATGCCGACGGGGGGTGGGGCTACAACAAGGACGTTCCCAGCGATGCGGACTCAACGGCGTGGGTGCTACTTTTTCTGGCGCGCTTGGGCCACAGCGGCGCCGCGTTCGATCGCGCAGCGTCGTGCCTGATCAGGAACCAGCGTGGCGCGAACGGGGGTGTCGCAACCTACTCTGACCCAGGCCCGATCCGGCGATTTATGGGTCTAGGGCGGTGGGTGCCTTGCGCAGGGTGGTGTATGCCGCACACGGAGGTAACCGCGGTAGCGGGTCGCGCACATGTGGCTATTTCGTCGGATCGGTGCCCAGCGGAAGCCGCGGCAGCATGGGAATTCGTTCGACCGCGTCAACGGGCGGACGGTAGCTGGAGTTCTTACTGGTGGACCTCACCTCACTACACGACTCTGCAGGCGGTGGAACTCGCACTTCTGTTCGGTGATCATGACGCTGTCACACGCGCGGCCGGGTGGGCGAGCCGAACTCAAGATGACGACGGCGGGTGGGGTGCACCCGACTGCCCGGGCTCGGCGTTTGCCACCGCGATGTCATTATCAATCCTATTGAATGCCAAAGCGTCCGGTGCACATGTCGAACAGGCAGTGGTCCGACTTGTTGCGATGCAGGAAGCGGATGGTGGTTGGCCTAGTCATTCGATCATGCGGATTCCACTGCCCTGCGATCGGGATCCCAACGACGAGCGCCGCTGGCGACTTATTCGATTCTCCGGCGGCGTCGTCGTGGCAGATCAGCACCGTACCTTTACCTCCGCGGCATGCATGGCTGCGTTGGCGCGAGCGAAGGATGAGGGCTGTTTCGGGTGAAGCGCTCGGCGACGACGTCGGCCATGACAAGATCGAATGGCATCGACACGAGTCACCGTCGCCCAGAGGTGAAGTCGCCTTGGAAATCCCACAGTCTCTCGAAGACGCGATCAACAACGTCGTAACACATCATCTGGCGACCAACCTCCACGACCACGGTCTGCTCCTGACCGACGGGGATCTGTCGGTCGCACAGACCGAAATAGCCAAGCTGGGCCACTGGCTGCTGACCGGCGTCCTTCGACAGTGCTATCCGATGCTGTGGTCCGGCGAGCCCACCGCACTCGAATTCGAGCACGGCGACGATGTGGCACGGATCGGCGCGGCGCTCGCGTTTGGTGCAGTAACATCGACCGTGTTGACGTCACGTCGGCGCGATCCGGAGCGACTGGCTCGCTCGTGCGAGTTACTATGCGCCACTTTCAATCTGGGCATCGGTCTTATTGACGGGTTGTGCGACGGGGATGCGCAGACAGGCGAGCAATTGCTCCACCACATCCGAGCCGCTGATCTGTTGTACGCCGCCCAAGGCAGGCGTACAACCGGCTGGTTGAGCGCGGGACTACCGCGTCTGATGGCGACCGATCCAAGCGTTGTGTTCACAGTCAACGTCATCGAGGCGTTTTTCCATACACTTCACGATGCGTATCCGGAAGAGCGCGGCGCGAATGTGCGTCGGATCGTCGGGCGCCAGTTGCACCTTGCGCTCGAATCGGAGTCTCAGTCAGTTCGTTGGCCACAGGTGCCCGCGTCGCGTGCGCGATTGATCGAATGCTCCCGGGCGACATCCGTGTTGCCGTTCGAGATCATCGAGACGCTCACCATCGGAAGTCGACCGTCGAGGACGCCATCGCCGGGAACGCTACTGGGCGAGGCGATGTGGCGGATCGATGACCTGGTCGACCTATGCGACGACGCGCGGAGTGGCGCACTTAACGGTGTTTTGCTCGCGATGCGCGAGGAAGAGCCCCCGCCGAGCGACCGTGCGCAACACTATCGGCTCTCTGATGTTGAGCACCTGCTTGCATCCCCGATCATCGCGTCCGCTGCTGCCCGGGCGGTCGAGAACCTCGATGCCGGGCTGCGGCTCACGAGCGCCGGACGGAACGCGTTTGTCTATTTCGTCCAGCGTTACGCCGCGCTCCCGCCCGGAGCGGCATCATGACTCCGTCGATACATCCATTCCGACGGTGTTCATGAGTTCCATCAAGTCGCTGTCCTCGATCGGACGCTGCACGAGCGGCGGAATATAGAGTGTGCCGACGCCTGGCACACCCGCCAGTTCTGTCGCCAACTCGTCCAAGCACAGGTGCTTCACGACCGAGCGCATCAACGGATAGTTCTTGGTAGTTACGAGTGCGGCTTGGTGATCCGCGGGGTAGAAGCTCAACAGATAGTTCTGGAGCGGCGTGAATTGCTCGGCGGGATAAGGTGCCGACGGGCATGTCGGATCACCCACGACAGTGGGTTGCCAAATCACACATGCCACATCGTTTTGAATCGGACGTCGGCGTATCAGAAGGTCGGTGGCTTCATACATCTGGATGCCGTTGAAGGCGATGTCCATACCCAGATCCACCAGCAGAGTGTCGAATGCCGAGATGCCGGGAAAGATTTCCACGCGTAAACCCAGCAGTGGTGCCGCACGCGTGATCAGTGTTGTCGGATAGCAGTACACCCATGGATGACCGTAAGTCGCCAAGCATACGGGCGGGTTGCTGACTGCAGCCGCCACGACCTCGGCAGCCATTTTGTGATAGGTCGGCAGCCGGTTTTTTCCAGGCTCATACAAGGATCCGAGTTCGGTCACTTCCGGACAGAGAGTGGCAATGTAGTCCGCGATTCCGTAACCAGAGGCGATAACGAACGTCTTATTGCAGCGCCGTATAACCGCCTCTGCTTCCCGGGTCAGCTGATGGGTACCGACGATTCCGGTGCCGATGATCCCGACGTCGAACGGCCAGACTGGCTGCACCGCCGAGTCTGGTTCATTCATCCGATTAGTTCGATCAATCTGACGGCCGCCTCGGTGCGCTCCTCCTCTGTGCCCGCCAGCCCGATCGCCTCGACTTCGCGACGGATGTCCTCTTGTTTCGCATTAGCCTTTTTGGGGCCGGTTCGATTCACCCAGTCGTGGCTTCCGGAGATCTTGATCGTGATTCCCCAGCCTCGAGGTTTTAGAACTTCCGCGAGTTTGTCAGGGTCTGTCAGCGCAGACCGCTCGTCGGTACTGAGGTCGTATTCTGCGAGCGTTCTGTCAGGATCGATCTGGCAGCCCACGTAGAAGTCATAGTCGCTTTGCACTCGCGCGAGTGCGGCCTTGAGGCGGTCCCGCATATTCGTGCCCCCAATCCCTTCGTGGCTGACGCTATACCTGCCAAAGTTGCTGGTCAACGGACTTCGCGGGATATCGTATTTTTGCCCAAAATGTGATGCGCGGATTGGCCGATGCCGGACCGATCGCCACCGAGTTCTCGGTCGGTCGCGACGGGGTGCCGAGCGCGCTGGGCGATCCTAAACCTCGGCGGAGCGAGCGCGCCGCACGAGCGCTGCGGGGGCGTGCTATCGCACTGCTGGATGCGCGTTGCAAGTTGACCGAGCTGGCCGCAATATTTGTGACGCTGCCCGCGAGGGCGGGGATGCTATGGCATCAAACGTGGCTAGAGCAGGCCATTGTTGGTGCATTCATGGTTAATTTGCAGTGAATTCCCAGTATCTTCAGGGGAAACTACGAGACGCCACGCGTGTGGCACAGATCACTATCCACGACCCGTCGGAGGGTCCTAGCAGTCCCGTCGGAGGGTCCTAGCAGAACGGAAACCCTGCCATGTTCACCGGCATCACCACCCACGCC
>DASQSQ010000102.1:0-2049 GCA_035642315.1 Mycobacterium sp. | reverse complement strand
GTTGCAGAACCCGCCAGGCGTCGCGAGCGGCGGCAATGTCTGCACGCGCCTGCTCGGCCGCCCGGAGCGTCTTTTTTTCAGCGTCAGCCCAAGCCGGGCCAAGGTGTTCCACATCAGCCCCATGCTGACCGACATGCCATGGACTTCGCGCAACCAAGCCCGCAGTTCGTCCAGCGTGGCTTCGTCATGGGCGCGGACGTGATCGGCGATCGCGTCGTGTAGTCCGGCCAGCCGACGCGGCGTGCGCGAGGTTTGTGCGCGGGCGCTCACCTCGCCGTGGTGATCGCGGCGTTGCCGTGCCTTGACCACATAAGCCACGCTCACGCCGAACCGCGCCGCAATGGCCCGTGCCGAGCCGTCGGCGCTCAGAACGCGACCACGCAGGTCATCCGAATAGGCTTGTCCGCTCCGCCACACCATCACCGTCTCCGGTCGTTGCCGGAGACCTATGAGACTGCATGTTCGGGGTCCTTTGTGGCTCGTCCCTTGTCATGTTGGGTCGAGGGTTGGACCGGTTGGCGGTCCAGAGCCTCAAGCATGGGGACGAGCCGTGACGGAGCATACGACGACTTACGTGGCGTTCGACAACAGCAAGGACACGCTGGCCGTAGCCATTGCAGAAGGTGGGCTACGCGGGGAGGTGCGGTTCTGGGGCACGATCGCGAACCAGCCTGAGGCGGTGCGCAAACTGGTAGCAAAGCTTGCGGCCAAGCACCCGGCGCTGAGCTTCTGCTACGAGGCCGGACCGTGTGGGTATGGGCTGTATCGGCAGATCCTGGCGCTGGGTCATCCATGCATGGTGGTTGCGCCCTCGCTGATCCCGACCAAGCCCGGCGGGCACATCAAGACGGACCGGCGGGATGCGGCCATGCTGGCATCGCTGTTCCGCGCCGGAGAACTGCAAGGCGTCTGGGTGCCCGATGCCGACCACGAGGCCATGCGCGAGCTGATCCGCGGCCGTCAGACCGCGATGCAGGAGGTCCGACGGTCACGCCAACTGGTGCTGTCGTTCCTGCTACGCCACGACCGCGCAATGCCCACCCGCCAGCACTGGACCAGGGCGCACCGGGCATGGCTCTCTCGGCAGAGCTTCTCCCATCCCGCCGAACAGATCGTGTTCGAGGAGCTGATCCAGCGCATGGAAGTGGCTTGTGCCCGACAGGGGCGTCACGAGGACGCCATTCGAAGGCTGCTGCCGGCCTGGTCGCTGGCAGGGTTAGTGGCTGCCCTCCAGTCGATGCGGGGCGTGGCCCTGATGTCGGCTGTAACGCTGGTGGCCGAGATCGGCGACTTCGGCCGGTTCACCTCGCCACGGCAGTTGATGGCGTGGCTCGGCCTGGTACCCAAGGAGCACTCGTCAGGACGCAAGGTCGCCCGCAGCAACATCACCAAGGCCGGCAACATCCGGGCACGCCGGGTGCTGGTCGAAGGGGCATGGACATACCGGCTCCCCGCCCGCATGGGCGAGGACATCACTCGGCGCAACGAGGGCCTGCCCGAGGCGATTACGGCGGCTGCTTGGAAGGCGCAGCTCCGACTGTGCGCCCGCTACCGGCGCCTGCAGAAGACTGGCAAGCCGCAGAACGTCATCGTGGTCGCGATCGCCCGCGAGATGGCAGCGTTTGCCTGGGCCATCGCCCGCATGGCGCGGCCTGCCGCCTCCGCAGCATAGGGGCGCCGGTCGTTGCCGGGCGAGAGAGGCGAGCGCGAAAAAAGAAGCAAGGATTGATCCCTCGTTGTACAGCGGCGGACGCGGCGGCAGGTCAGGGCAACCCTCGATGTGATTCGGCGGCACCGACCCGCGACTTTGAGACAGAGGAAGGCCCAAGACGAACACCGGTCCTGCGGTAACCAACCCGCGCATCAGAGTCTGATCAACCGTCGTCTTGCGCCGCCGCGTCCTCCCTTGTGCAACTCCAATCAACCGGACACCGCAGCACGCGGCGGATACTCGCGACCCATCACGTTGACAGCGAACATGAGAATCACACCGCAGACCCGTGCCGGAAGGCAAAAACGCCGATTCAGCTCAGCGTGAAACCGCTCTAG
>DASQSQ010000101.1:0-9512 GCA_035642315.1 Mycobacterium sp. | reverse complement strand
GACTTCCACACCGGGACTGGGCCTTCCGGGATTGACGACTCCGGCTCCGGCCACGACCGCCTCACCGAGCCTTGGGATTCCGGGCCTCACATCGACCGTTCCGGCCGCAGCCGCGCCGGCGACCGGGCCTGCGGCGATGCTGCCCCAGGCGCAGCTCAATCTGCCGCAAATACCAGGGCTGCCGTTCCCGCTGCCGCAGCAGGTGTCGCTGCCCGGCGACCTGACCTCGCTGCTCACCGGCGGATCCCCGCTCAGCAGCGGGCTCGCCTCGGCGGCGGGCCTGCCGGCTGCAGTCGCACCGGCGGCGTCCCTGCCGGCCGCTGTCGCACCCGTGGCGCCGATCGCAGCGCCCAGCGCGGCGCTGTTCCCGGTTTCCGCCCTGCCCTGATGCACACCCTGGCCGGCTAGCGCGGCTGCGCTAGCCGGCCACCATCACCGACGACCGGGAGAACATCATGTTCATCGCACGGAATTTCATCAGCGCATTCGCCGCCGCGGCTATCGCGTCCAGCGCCGCCGTGGCGCTCAGCCCCATCGCGGCCGCCGACCCGGCGGCACCGCCCGCACCGGTCCCCGCGCAACAGATCCTGGGAATGCCAGGGCTGCCGGCCCTGACCGAGTTGAGCCCGATCATCCAGCAGGCGGCCGGCAACCCCGAGCAGGCGACGCAGTTGCTGATGGCCGCGGCCCAGGCATTCAGCCACAACCCGGCAGCGCCCGACCAATCGAAAAATGTTGCGGCGTCGGTGAACCAGTTCGTCCAGGCGCCCAACGCAGCGCCGCCGGTCGACCCGGCTGCGCACATCGTCCCGCCCGGTGTGGAACCGGGCGCACAAGCGCACCTGCCGACCGGCATCGACCCGGTGCATGCCGCGGGCCCGGGGCCCGTGGCCGCACCCGCCCCGGCGCCTGCGACGGCCGTCCCGGTGGCCGCAGCGACGCCACCCGCCGGACCGGCTCCTGCCGCCGCGCCCGCCGCGGCTCCGGCACCGGGTTTCAGCCCGGACTCGCCGCCCACGCAGGAATTCATGTATCCGTCGATCAGCAATGGCTGTTCGACCGACGGCGGTAACGTGCTGGCGACCGCGTTGTCGGTGGCCGGTCCCGCGAAGATTCCGACGCCGGGCCCGGCGGCCGGGCAGACCGCTTACGTGTTCACCGCGATCGGCACGCCGGGACCCGCCGATGTGCAGAAGCTGCCGTTGAATGTGACCTGGGTGAATTTGACCACCGGCAAATCGGGTAGCGCGACGCTCAAGCCGCAACGGGACATCAACCCCGACGGGCCGACCACGTTGACCGTCATCGCCGACACCGGTTCGGGCAGCGTGATGTCAACGATCTTCGGGCAGGTCACCACGAAGGACAAGCAGTGCCAGTTCATGCCCACCATCGGTTCGACGGTGGTGCCATAACCCCGGTTGTATCCGTCGGCGCGCACCCGACGCCGTGTGTGCGCCGGCGGATCGGCCGTCAGTAGGCCATGAACAGGATCGCGTCCCGGTCGTACTCCAGGCCGGGATGAGCGCTGGCCAGGTGTGCCTGGGTCAGCTCGACCAACTCGTCTTCGTCTTTGCCGGCAATCGCCTCGCCACACGGACAGTTCAGATGCGTCTTCATGTTGCCGCCTTTCCCTTTTGAGCTGCCTTCATCTGTTTCTTGTACGAACGCACTTTGTCCAGCGAGCGGGCGTCGCCGATATCGGCGACCGACAAGTGGGTACCGGCTTTGCCGAACTCGCCGGCGGCCGTCCGCCAGCCTTTCGGGGTCACCGAATATTGCTTGCCCAGCAGCGCCAGGAAGATTCGCGCCTTCTGCTCGCCGAACCCGGGTAGCGCTTTGAGCCGCCGCAGCAGCTCGGGGCCATCGGGGTCGCCCGCTGTCCACAATGCGGCGGCGTCGCCGTCGTATTGGTCGACGACGATCTGCGCCACCGCCTGGATGCGCTTGGCCATTGAGCCTGGAAACCGGTGTATCGCAGGCCTTTCCGAGCACAGCGCGGCGAACTTGTCCGGGTCGTAATCGGCGATCGCGACGGCGTCGAATCCGCCTATCCGGTCGGCGATCTTCCTCGGGCCGGCGAACGCAACTTCAAGCGGAATCTGCTGATCAAGAACCATCCCGACCAGCAATGCGAACGGGTTCTGTGAGATCAGCGCGTCGGCCTCAGCCTCTTGTGCCAGGCAGAGCTTCACGGGCATAGGCCGACTGTAGCCCCTCGGGTGACGCCGAAAGCAACACGGGCGACTATTGACCGAGCAACACTGCTCCACAACTATGACGGTTGACCCACGCTTCCTCGAAAGTGTCGGTGTTGCCTAAAGACCAAGGAGTCCCGTCGTGAGCGCATCGGCGCTGAATCTCTACCGCGAGATCGCCGAGGGCGGCGGCCAGCTATGACCCCGAACGAAGGCACCACCTGCGCGATTGCCGGAGGCGGTCCCGCCGGAATGATCCTCGGGCTGCTGCTCGCCCGCGCGGGCGTCGAGGTCACCGTATTCGAGAAACACGGCGACTTCCTTCGTGACTTTCGCGGTGACACCGTGCATCCAGTCACCCTGCGCCTACTCGACGAACTGGGATTGTTTCCCCGCTTCGACGCGCTGCCGCACACCAAGTTCGAAAAGGCCGAGTTTGACATCAACGGGCGACAGGTCACCTTCGTTGACTTCCGCCGCCTGCGCCTACCGCATCGCTATATCGCGTTGGTGCCCCAATGGGATCTCCTCGACCTGCTCGCCGAGGCGGGCAAGAACGAACCAACCTTCACGTTGCGGATGCAAACCGAAGTCACCGGCCTGCTGCGCGACGGCGACACAATCACCGGCGTCCGATACCTTGGGCCCGACGGCCCCGGAGAACTGCGTGCCGACCTCACGGTGGGCTGCGACGGCCGTACCTCAACCGTGCGCCGCGAAGCCGGGCTGGCCGCGCGAGAGTATCCGGTGCCCTTCGATGTCGGGTGGTTTCGACTCGACAGCAAGTGTGAAGTGAAATATCAACTCACACCGCGCAGTTCGCCCAGCCTTACTCTTTTGCTGATACCACGAGAAGGGTATTTCCAAGCCGGATGCTTCCTGCCCAAGGGAGGCGAGCAGCAATTGCACGCCCGCGGAATCGATACCTTCCGTTCTGAGGTGGCCGAGTTGGTTCCCGAAGGCTCAGTGCAGAACCTCACATCGTGGGACAACGTCAAAGTTCTTGACGTTCGGGTGAATCGGCTCCGCCGTTGGTACAAGGAGGGCCTGTTGTGCATCGGGGACGCCGCCCATGCCATGTCCCCGGCCGGCGGAGTCGGGATCAACCTCGCGATCGCCGACGCCGTGGCCACAGCAGGGCTGCTGGCCAACCCGCTGTTGAGTCGTCGGCTCACGACACGTGACCTGGCCGCCGTCCAGCAACGCCGAAACCTTCCCGCGGCCGTTACCCAGGCCGTGCAACAGGTCTTGGCGCGATTCCTCATCCCAGTCGTCCTGCGTGGCGAGATCAAGCAGCCGCCGGCCGTCATCACCAACGCTGCCGCAAGGCTTTTCGGCTTGATACCGTCGCTGGCGGTCATCCCCGCCTACGCCGTCGGCGTCGGCCTGCGCCCCGAGCACGCTCCACAATTCGCGCGCCGGACGGAGTCGTCTTGAGCGATGCAAGCGCGCCCCGTTAGGGTGGCGGTGCATGATTCACTCGGTGAGGGGGTCCATATGACCGGCCGCTACTTGAGGAACTTGGCGGGATTCACCGGAATCTCCTGTGTCGCGATCGGCATCTACCATTTCGCACTCGGGACGGCGTCGGTTCCCGGTGCGACGGACGCCAACGCCACGGTCGATTCGCGGGAGCGGTTCTACTCGGCCTTTTTCGCCGGGTATGGCTTCGCATGGCTCGGCGCCGCACGCAAATCCCCGATCCGGGCCACCGATGTGCGTCTACTGGCGGGCCTGATGCTGTTGGGGGCTGTCGGACGGTTGATTTCGCTGGTCGGTAATGGCCGACCGCACTGGTTCCAGGAAGTGCTCACCGCAGTTGAATTCGTCGTTCCCGCCCTGTTTTTCGGGATAGCAGATGCCGAAGAAAACCGAGCGGGTGCCGAGCTGCCCGCCGGGCGGTAGTCGACTAACCGCTTTTGCGGCGGAACTCGCGACGATTTTCCACCGGACCGTGGGCCTGCGGCCGCTTGGCGCCGCCGCCGTCCTTATGGTCCGCCCCGCCCGACGACTTCGCATTCTTGCGCTCGAGGGCTTCGCGGAATTTGCGTTTGGTGTCGTCCTCCGACGCAGAATCCGGCCCCGACTTGGATGCAGCCATGCCCGAAGCCTAGCGCGCCGACGATGCGCGCCGCGAAGCGGCGGGGGGAGGAGCCGCGCCATCGGACTTGAGCGCCCGCGGCAATCCAGCGTGATTCGCGATCACCGTACGCCCGGCGGCATTCCATACACGTGTGCGATCGGTATCGTCAGCAATACGCGACGGTCGGTGACCATCGCCTCGCGGTAGTCGTCCCAGTCCGGGTGTTCACCGGCGATGTTGCGGTACAACGTGATCAGTGCTTCGACGGTCTCGTCGTCGCGCGCGAGCGCGGGCGGTGTCAGCTCAGCGGCGCCCTCGGCGACGGCATAGGACCACCCGTCGTCGGAGCTGACCAGCAAGGACGCCCGCGGGTCACGACGCAGGTTGCGGGTTTTGGCCCGCGGCTCGGTGACCGACACCTGAATGGCTACTTTGCGGGCGTCAAAGTAGTAGGACACGTTGGACAGCTGCGGACGCCCGTCGCGCTTGACGGTGGCCAGCACGCCGAGGGAATTGTCGGCGATCACGGCCAGCAACTTGTCGTCGAACACTTGGCGTCCCATGGCGAAAGCCTACTAGTCGACGCAGGCTCGCTACCATCGCGTTCATGACCCGTTACGCGGCGTTCCTGCGCGGCGTCAATGTCGGTGGCGTCAACCTCAAGATGGCCGACGTCGCCGACGCATTGGCCGATGCCGGGTTCGCAGAAGTGCGCACGATTTTGGCCACCGGCAACATCATTCTGGAGTCACGCGCCGGCGCGGATATCGTGCGCGCCAAAGCCGAAACGGCGCTGCGAAAGCGGTTCGGCTACGACGCCTGGGTGCTGGTCTATCCCATCGAGACGGTGCGGACCATCGTCGATGACTACCCGTTCGAGCCCGAGCGGGACGGCTACCAGTCCTACGTCACGTTCGTCAGCGACACCGATGTGCTCGACGAACTCGCCGAGCTTGCCGACCAAGCCAAGGCCGACGAGAAGATCACCCGCGGCCCCGGTTCCGCCGGCGTGATCTATTGGCAGGTCCCCAAGAACAACACGCTGGACAGCACGATCGGCAAAACGATGGGCAAGAAGCGATACAAATCGTCGACGACCACCCGCAACATGCGCACGCTGGCGAAAGTCCTGCGGTGACCTCAGTCGTCGGAGGCGGCCTCGAGATAGCGCAGTGCGTCGGCCTTGCCGAGTCCCAGTCCGCGTGCGACGTCGAGATAGCTGCGCGCCGCGGCCGCCATCGCAGCGTCCGACGGGTCCGCGCGAGCGACGAATGTACCGAAGCGGCCGCGGGTTTCGACGACTCCGGCGGTCTCCAGCTCGCGGTACGCGCGGGCCACGGTATTGACCGCCAGGCCTAGCTGACCAGCCAGTTCACGCACGGTCGGCAGCCGGACTCCGGGCGCCAACGTGCCGTCTCGGATGGCGTCGATGATCTGGTTTCGGAGCTGGTCGAACAGCGGTCGACCGGCTTGCCCGTCAACCCGCAGCCACTCCCCCAACTCCACCTGCTCAGTATCCCGCAGTCCGGCTATGAAAACTGCCCGGCTCCTCCTCGCCGCTGCGCGGCTGGGGGGACCCCACCTCATCGCGCCGCGCTCTGCATCGTCGCCGGGCTATCTTGGTGGGGTGCGAATAACGGTCCTGTCCGGTGCGGGAATCTCGGCGGAGAGCGGCGTGCCGACCTTTCGCGACGACAAGAACGGGCTCTGGGCCAAATTCGACCCCTACGAGTTGTCCAGCACGCAAGGTTGGCTGCGCAACCCCGAGCGGGTCTGGGGCTGGTATCTGTGGCGGCATTACCTGGTGGCCACCGTCGAACCCAACCCCGGCCACCGCGCCGTCGCCGCCTGGCAGGACCACGCCGAGGTCAGCGTCGTCACGCAGAACGTCGACGACCTGCATGAGCGCGCCGGCAGCTCACCGGTTCACCACCTGCACGGCAGCTTATTTGAATTCCGTTGTGCGACTTGTGGTTTGCCCTACACTGGCGAGTTACCCGAGATGGCCGAGCCGGCGCTGGAAGTCGAGCCACCGACCTGCGGGCACTGTGGCGGCTTGATTCGCCCCGACATCGTGTGGTTCGGCGAGCCGCTGCCCGAGGAGCCCTGGCAGCACGCGGTGGAGGCGACGACCGCCGCCGACCTGCTGGTCGTGGTGGGTACGTCGGCCATCGTGTACCCGGCGGCGAGTCTGCCTGAGTTGGCGCTGGCCCGCGGCACGATCGTCATTGAGGTCAACCCGGAGCCGACTCCGCTGTCCGACAACGCCACGATCACCGTGCGTGAGACGGCCAGCAAGGCGCTGCCGACATTGCTGCAGCGGCTGCCCGCCCTGCTGAACTAAGCCGGACGTCGCGCCCTGCCGAGCAGGAACTCCGACACCGGCAGCGGCGCCCACACCGGCATAGCCCGCTCTGTTCGGGCGTTGTCGACCTCGAATCCTGCGCTGCGGATGGACTGCTCGGTGTCGCGGTGCGTGTGGCAGTTGCCGCACAACCTCGGCCAGATCGTCGCGTCGACCAGCTGCTGGAACCGACCCCGGATTCCGCCGCTGGCCACGTGCTCCAAGTAACGCAGCTCACCGCCCGGCCGCAACCATGAAAAAAGTTGGCGCAGAACCGAATCAGGGTCGGTTACCGAGCACAGCACCAGCGAGCACACCACCGCGTCGAATGGCTCGGCAGCCGCAAAACTCTCCACCGTCCGGTCCGTCACCACGACCGGAACATGCGCGGCGGCGGCGGCATCGTGGGCCAGTACGGCCAATCGCTGCTCGGGCTCGACCGCGACGACTTGGGTGACGGAATCCGGATAGAGAGCGAAGTTGGTCCCGATGCCTGCACCGACCTCGAAGACCCGGCCCGACAATCCGGCCAGATTCTCTCGTCGCAATTCCCGCATCTGCTCGGTCTCGTGCGCGGCGATGGCAGGCCAGATCCGGGCGAAGAACGGGTTGTCGACCTTGACCGGGGCCGATGATGTCACGCTTGCGAACCTTCCGTTTGCTTCAGCGAAGTTCCAACCGCCATAAGCCACTCCACGGTCTGCTGCGGGGTGGCATCGGGGCCGACCAGCCCCTCCACGATATGCCCGCAGAACACCGCACCGAGCACCCGGTCGGCGAAGTCGGTGGCGTCGCCGAACGGCAAGTGCGGTTTGGCGATCAGCAGCGACGCCACCCCGTGCGCGGCACTCCACAGTTGCAGGGCCACCGTCGTCTCATCGCCGGGCGGGCAGATGCCCTCGTCCATCAGCCCCCGCACGGTGGCACACATGTGCTCGAACGCCGAACTCGCCAGGGCGGCGTCAACGTCGCTGCCCGAGCGCCATTCGCCCATCGTCGCGATGCGATATAGCTCCGGGGTCTCGGTCGCGAACCGGATATACGCCAGCCCCTGAGCTCGCAGCACCTCGATGCTGGACGGCTGGCCGGTGGACACCCGTTGCATTTCCTCGTCCAGCTTCTCGAAGTAACGTGCGCACACCGCGTCGAGCAGCGCGTCTTTGTCTTCGAAATGCAGGTAGAGCGACGGCGGCGTGACACCGACGCGTTGCGCAACCGACCGGATCGACACCGCTTTCGCGTGCCCGGTCTCCAGCAGGAGTTCGGTTGCGGCGTCCAAGATTTGGTCGCGAAGCAAGTCGCCGGACCCGCGCGGTGCACGACGGCGGCGAAGAGTATCGGTGGACGGCTGAGCCGGGCTAGCCACTGTGCCTGACCGTCGTCACGGTAAATGCAGCCCGAGCGCGGTCGAACGCAGCGGGATCGACGTCTTCGCGGCGGTGGCGTCCGGTCGTACGGGCCGGGATCGCCGACAGGGTCTCGTCCTCCGGGGCCTCACTGATGCCGAACCGCTCATGCAGCCACGCCAGTGGTTTGGGCGCCCACCAGCTCCACTGCCCGAGCACGTGCATGAACGCCGGAACCAGAACCATCCGCACCAACGTCGCGTCGGCCAGCACGGCAAGCGTCAGGCCGAGACCGAACATCCGCATGAACGACACCTGAGCGGCGATCAACGCTGCGAACGAAATCGACATCACCAGCGCGGCAGCGGTGACCACCCGGCCGGTCCGGGCCAGCCCGAGCGCCACGCTCTCGTCGTTGTCGGCACGTTTCGTCTTGCTGGTCGCCGTCGCGGGGCGGGCGGCGCCGGACTCCAACCAGAACTCCCGAATCCGGGAGACCAGGAACACCTCGTAATCCATCGACAGGCCAAATGCCACGCAGAACAACAGCACCGGGATGTTGGCGACCAGCGTCCCGCTGGGGGTGGTGCCCATGGCACCGAGGTGACCGTCCTGGAAGATCCACACCAGCGCGCCGAACGCCGCGGTCAGCGACAGCACATTGCACACCAGCGCCTTCACCGGCAGCACCACGCTGCCGGTGAGCAGGAACAGCAGCGCGAACGTGATCGCGGCGATCAGCCCCAACACCAGCGGTAGCCGGGTGGTGATCCCGTGCACGCTGTCGCGGTTGATCTGGGCCATGCCGGCCATCTCGACCGACCGGCCGGCCGGTACGGCCACCGCATGCAACCGGTCGAGCTGGGTGCGGGAGGCCTGCGAGAACAGCGGCGCGGTGCTGGCAACGGTCAAAAACGCGCTACCGCTCGTCATTCCGGTCGGCGCCGACGGCGGCCCGACCCGCTTGCCG
Source organism: Mycobacterium sp. (assembly GCA_035642315.1). Lineage (GTDB taxonomy): Bacteria > Actinomycetota > Actinomycetes > Mycobacteriales > Mycobacteriaceae > Mycobacterium. The sequence continues at coordinate 571 of DASQSQ010000101.1, read as the reverse complement.
GCCGCGAACGTCCCGGTGGGGGCCGACACTGCCGAGACGTTGGCCACCCGGGATAAGTCGGCTGCGTACCGGTCGAAGTCGGCCGGACGTACCCCGCGGACGTCCGGGACGACGACCGGCACCGCCGTCGCCGAGTCATCGGTGAAGTCGCGGCGCAGCTGGTCACCGACCGCATGCCCCGAGGCCGATTTCGGCAGCACCCGGTCGTCGGGCATGCCCCACTTCACGCCGAGGAACGGAAGCCCTAGCAGCGTCAGCAGCGCGACGACGGCCAGACCGATCGGCACGGCCCGGCGTGTCACGAATTTCGTTGACCGATACCAGAACAGCTGCTCCACCGGTTTGAGCACCGGATCCGGGCGACCGAGCATCCGCCGTCCCAGCCGGCGCACGTCCAACGCGTCGAGCCGCGTCCCGAGCAGCACGATCGCCGCCGGTGTCACCACGATCGCGGCGACGGCGACGAACGCCACCGTGGCCACGCCGGCGTAAGCAAAGGACTTCAAGAAGTACATCGGGAAGAGCACCATCGCCGCCATCGCCAACGCGACGGTGGTCGCCGAGAACAGCA